>JAZQPN010000337.1:0-9595 GCA_045628585.1 Bacteroidales bacterium
ATGGCCGATGTAGGTTTCAGGCGTGATGACGAGGACTTCATACTCGGGCAGCATGGCATCGCGGCGTTGATAGGTTGAAAGCATATCCTCGTTTTGAGCAAGCTTCTTCATGATGCTCACATTTTCCGGACGGAGCCACAATTTGCGGCTTTGGTCGCTGCGGCTTGCCATAGTCTCAACCTTCACTTTCACGGTACGGGCATAACTGACGGCTCCCGTTTTAGCCACATAACGCATAGGCGTAAATCCGCAGAGGGCAAAACCTACGCCGTTCATATATTGTGTCTTGACTTCGCTTTCCGTGCGGGTTGGGAAACTCTCAAGTGAGCGGTAAAGTTCTTCGTTTTTCACAAATTCAAACGGTCCTTCAGCCGAAATTGGGCGTTCGGGCTGAACGGGATAGAGGTCGTGACGACCATCAAGTTCAACGAAATCGCTGAATTCAATGGAAACGGATTTGGCTTCCTGACCTTGTGGCAGCATCAGACTGACGCTTTGCCAAGGCAAAATCGGTGTGCCGATGTCGCCCGTCGGACGGCATCCTTCAAAGTTGAGGATTTCATACCCATCGAGTGTCCTTGAAAAAGGATTGTTGTAACGATAGGTCATTTCGATGGCTTGCGCATTTGCAAAAACGCTGACCAACGAGAGCAAAATGATAAAAAAAGACTTTTTCATTGTAGTGATGAATTTGGGTTGCAAATGTAATGTTTTTCTGAGATTGTGTTTCCATAAAATAAACTTTCCTATTTTTGCTCATCAAAATTCAATTGAAATGAAAAAGATTAGAGCAGCCGTCGTGGGTTACGGCAATATAGGCCGTTATGCGGTGCAGGCTTTGGAAATGGCACCCGATTTTGAGATTGCCGGCATTGTGCGCCGTCAAGGCGATGATGATAAGCCTTTGGAACTGACGCCGTATAAGGTGGTGAAAGATATTCAGGAACTGAAAGATGTCAATGTCGCGATTCTGGCCTTGCCGACACGCAGTTGTCCCGAATATGCCAAACGGATTCTGCCTCTGGGCATCAATACGGTCGATTCTTTCGATATTCATGGTTCTATTCCTGAATACCGTCATGAACTGATACCTATCAATAAGGAAACGAAAACTGTCAGCGTGATTGCTGCGGGCTGGGACCCTGGTTCAGATTCGGTAGTTCGCACTTTACTTCAAGGTCTTGCCCCTAAAGGATTGACTTATACGAATTTCGGTCCAGGCATGTCGATGGGTCACAGCGTATGTGTGCGCGGCAAAAAAGGCGTAAAAAACGCTTTGTCGGTGACCATTCCTTTGGGCGAAGGCATTCATCGCCGCATGGTTTATGTGGAATTGGAAGACGGCGCAAGTCTTGAACAAGTGACTGCCGACATCAAAGCTGACCCGTATTTTGCCAACGACGAGACTCATGTTTTTGCCGTCGACAACGTTGATGATGTACGTGATATGGGCCATGGCGTCAACATGGTGCGCAAAGGCGTTTCGGGCATGACCCAAAACCAGCGTTTTGATTTTAATATGAGTATCAACAATCCCGCTTTGACGGGACAAGTGCTTGTGAATGTGGCGCGTGCCACCATGCGCTTGCAGCCTGGTTGCTACACGATGATTGAAATCCCGGTGGTGGATATGCTGCCTGGCGACAAGGAAGATTGGATTGGAAAATTGGTTTAATATGATTGTTCTAAACAACTATCATTCAGCGCGAAACGTCATTCCCGCCGTTCTCCTCTCGAAGGCGGGGGCGGGAATCTCCAATTCTGTACGACACAATGGAATGGGAATCATTTTCTTACTTTTTGTAACAATCGTTTTATCCTCTTGTTCCAAGCCTGACAAAGTTTCCGATTTAATTTCTCAAATGACTCTCGACGAAAAATGTGGTCAGCTATCTTGTCCAATTGGCTTCAATTTTTATGGCAAGGACGGCGATTCCATTTGGCTTGACGATAGTTTTATCAAGGCAATGGATACCATGCCGATTGGTTCGTGCTGGGCGGTGTTGCGTGCCGACCCTTGGTCGCAAAAGACTGTGGAAACGGGCTTGAAACCTGTCCAATCGGCGCATTTGCTGAACGAAATGCAGCGTTATGCCATTGAAAAAACGCGTTTAGGTATTCCGTTGCTATTCTGTGAAGAAACGCCGCACGGCCACATGGCTGTTGGCACGACGGTCTTTCCTACAGGCATAGGTCAGGCAAGCACTTGGAATCCTGAACTGCTTGAAAAAATGGGTGAGGTGATGGGCAGGGAAATCCGTTTGCAGGGTGCGCAAGTTGGATATGGTCCAGTCTTGGACATTGCCCGTGATCCGCGCTGGTCGCGCTTGGAGGAAACTATGGGCGAAGATCCTTATCTTGCTGGTACTCTTGGCGCTGCTGTTGTAAAAGGAATGGAGAAAAATGTGGTTTCCACATTGAAACATCTAACGGCATACGGCATCTCTCAAGGCGGACATAATGCCGCTGCTGCCGAGGTTGGTCAAAGTCATTTGATGAGTGAGTATCTTCCTGGTTTTGAAAAAGCTGTCAAAGATGGAGGTGCCCGAGCGGTTATGACTTCCTACAATGCCGTTGATGGTGTGCCGTGTTCGGCAAATGCTTGGCTTTTGCAGGAGATATTGCGCAAGTCGTGGCGGTTTAAGGGCGTTGTTTTTGCCGATTTGAATGCCATCAATGCCATGTATGCCACGCATCATGTGGCGGCTGACCCAGTTGAGGCTGCTGCATTGGCATTGAAAGCCGGTGTCGATATTGATCTTGGTGCATATAGTTATGGTGGTTTCCTGAAAGAGGCTTTGCATCGTGGATTGATCTCTGAAGCTGACATCGACCGTGCGGTACGTCATGTCTTGGAACTGAAATACGACTTGGGTCTGTTTGACAATCCGTATGTTGACGAGCATCTTGCAGAGCAAAATGTCGGTTCGACTGAAAATGCGCAATTGGCAAAGCAGGTCGCACTTGAATCGGTTGTGTTGCTCAAAAACGATGGCATTTTGCCTTTTGATAAAACAATTAAAAAAATTGCTGTCATCGGCCCGAATGCCGATAACATGTACAATCAGTTGGGCGACTATACGGCTCCGCAAGACCCTGACAGAATTGTCACGATGTTGGAAGGCATACGCGAAAAGGGCAGGGCAGAGGTGGTCTATGCCAAAGGCTGTTCCATTCGTGACGAGGCTGATGCTGATATCGACGGAGCTGTACGAGTGGCCAACGAGGCCGATGTGGTGGTGCTTGTGGTGGGCGGTTCTTCGGCCCGCGATTTCAAGACAAGTTACGAAGACACAGGTGCGGCCATCGTCGATGACCATATCTCAGATATGGAATGTGGCGAAGGCTACGACCGCTGCACTTTGGATTTGTTAGGCAAGCAAAACGAACTGATGGAAGCCGTTTATTCCCTTGGGAAACCAGTCGTTACGGTTTATGTTGAAGGCCGTCCGCTATTGAAAAATCTTGCCGTTGAAAAGTCCAATGCCTTGTTGACGCTTTGGTATCCAGGCATGGAAGGCGGTTCGGCTTTGGCCGATATCCTTTGGGGCGATTGCAATCTCGCGGGGCGTTTGCCGATTTCTATTCCTCGTAATGTGGGACAAATTCCGGTCTATTATTCCCAGCCCAATTGTCCCGATTATGTGGAAGGAAGCTCAAAGCCACTTTATCCGTTTGGCTATGGCTTGAGTTACACTGAATTTGAATATGGTGACTTGCAGATTGTTGAGAACCACGATAATACTGATTCGCTGATTGTCGTCTCGTGTTCAGTAAAGAACATAGGAAACTTCGATGGCGATGAAGTGGTTCAGCTTTATGTCTGTGATGAGGTTGCTTCTCTTACGCCGCCTTCAAAACTGCTGAAAGGTTTCCAAAAGGTGCATATTAATAAAGGTGAAACGGCCTCGGTGTCCTTCACGCTTTCCGAAAGTGATTTGTCCGTTTATTCCACTGAAAAAGGCTGGCATTTCGAACCTGGCGAATTTACCTTTATGGTGGGAGCATCGTCGGACGATTTGAGATTGGTAGAATCTGTGATTTCGGGTGCTTTTTAATGGGCAATAATATTTTTTTATTGCCGTCCGGTAAAATTCGACACAGAACCCATAGTGAAGTCAACAACAATGAATTATGATGCTTTGCTGAAAAGGGGGCTTATTTTTTAGCAGTTTTATTATCACCACAATTCCAAGGAAAAGCGCTGTGACTGAAGTGTTGAAAAATAGTCAGGGATGGGCGCGATGGCCACGGGCAGGACGGCGGGGCAGCGCCCGCAAAGGGATAGGCTAAAGACTTGACCTTCACGAAATTGTGTTTATGACATGTTTCCTGAAGGTCAAGTCTTTAGGTCGGCTGTGCGTTGGGCCGATTATCTTGCCCTTGATTCTTTGGTTACTTTCTGATCAAGCAGAAAGTGACAAAAACAAATAGTTTGGCTGTCCGCTAAACTTTTAGCGGACACCAATAATTATTTTTAGCCAAAACAATCAAAACCCATAATGCTTTTCTTTATCCGTCTCTGAATTTCGCAACTGTTCGATTCATTTTCAACTTGCATTTTTTTAGGCAATTATATACCTTTTGACCCATATTGATTGTCAAAGCCTTGTCAATTGTCGGGCAGCATCTCGGAGAAATGTGATTTCTGTTACCCCATACGTAGTGTGGGGCATGCGCATAACACATAGATATGATGGATGTCGCTGCCCTACACTACGCTATGCTCGTATAGGGTAACGTAGAAAAATGAACCTTCTGTGATTGTTTTTTTGTTGTCCAAAAAAAGAGCAGGACGTAACCAAGAGGCCGTGTCCTGCTCACCTGCTATGAAAAAACAAAACTAAAACATTTTATGCGATGATTCTTGTGCCACAAGTCGGGTCGCCAAGGCGTGTTGCTTCGGTGATGATGGCTTCGTGTCCGGTGGCTTCTACAAAGAGGATGGCTGCTCTTACTTTTGGAGCCATGCTGCCTTCTGTGAAATGGCCTTCGGCCAGATATTGCTTGGCCTGAGCCACGGTGATGGTGTCCAAAGCCTGTTCGTTCTCCTTGCGGAAATTGATGTAGACCTTCGGCACATCGGTCAGGATATAGAATTCGTCAGCATGAATGTCGATAGCAGTCATGGCCGATGCCAGATCCTTATCGATGACGGCTTCGACACCGCAGAGGCAGCCATTCTTCTCAACGACAGGAATGCCGCCGCCGCCAACGGTGATGACGATGTTGCCTTCGTCAGCCAGACGTTTCACGATGTCGACGTTTTGTATACGAATCGGTTTCGGTGATGCCACAACCTTGCGCCAGCCTCTGCCTTTTGGGTCTTCCTTGTAGACTGCGCCAGTCTCGGCAGCATATTTGTCAGCTTCTTCCTTTGTATAATACGGTCCGACTGGCTTGGTAGGATTCACAAACATCGGGTCGTCCTTGTCGACTTCTACCTGAGTCACCAGTGTTACCACATTTCTCTTCATGCCTTCCTTGGCAAATACCTTGTCGAGTCCCATCTCAATCATGAAACCAATCAGGCCTTGCGTTTCGGCAACGCAGAAATCAATAGGCATTCCAGGAACGCCAAATTCATGATTTCCAGCTTCATGCTGCAACATCACATTGCCAACTTGCGGTCCATTGCCATGACCGATAACTAAATTATAATCTCCTTTGAGGAAAGGCAGCAGCGACTGGCATGTTTCAGTCACATTCTGCATCTGTTCCTTGTAAGTTCCTTTTTGACCGCCTCTCAAAAGAGCGTTTCCGCCGAAAGCGATAACAGCCAATTTTTTCATAAATGTCTAATTTATAATATATTAATATAAAATTACCTTAAAAAAGAATTGCAAAGATAGGAAATATTTGAATGAAAACAACTTTTTATTTTACCTTTGTTGCCATGAAACACATGAAAATTGACATTGAAGGAAGGGCGAATCAAGCCGTTGCCTATTTCAAAGGCGGATACAATTGTGCGCAATCCGTTCTATTGGCATACGCTGATTTGTTCGATTTGGATTTATCGGCGGCAGCCCGAATCTCAGCTCCTTTTGGTGGCGGCATGGGCCGTCTGCGTGAAGTTTGCGGTACCGTAAGTGGCATGTTTATGATTGCGGGTCTTGCCATTCCTGCCGATAATCCATCGGATTTGGAAACCAAAACGCTCAATTACAGTTTGGTGCAGAAACTTGCAGAACGTTTCCGTCAAGAGAATGGAAGCATCATTTGCAGGGAATTGTTGGGGCTGGGTTCCAAACAGGACGGTCCAAAGCCCGAACCTCGCACCGATTCGTATTACAAGAAACGCCCATGTGTTGATCTGGTCCGCTGCGCAGCCACAATCATAGGGGAGGAGTTGGTGGCTTTGAAATAAAAAACGTGCCGCAATATCTTGCAGCACGTCGTTCTTTTAGGATATTCTGATTGGAAAATCACTTTTTTTGGTAGCTCACTTCATAACCGCCCTGTTCGAGAATCAGGTGCTCGTCGGTGACTTCCTTGATGTTCATCGTGTCGCAAAATTCGTGAGGGTTTGTGCCTGTGTATGCGCCTTTGATAATCAGTTTGTCACCTTGTTTCTCCCAGCTCTGATAGTTGTAGTTTCCGGTGTTGATGCCTAAGACTTCGCCATCTTCGAGAAGCGTAAATCCTTGTTCCTCAATGAAACTTGATTCAACTTTCGGCTCAATCCAAGTGCCGATGATCTTTTTGCCGCTATTATCGCACGAAGTGAAAAGCAGTCCTGTGAAACAGCAGAACGCAATCATACTCAAATGTTTCTTCATTTTCTAAATCTTTTAAATTCAAACTGCAAAAGTAAGAATTTTTTGGCAATTGATGATTTTTGTTTCAAAATGTTGCTTTTTGGCTAACGGCCCAAAGCAGCTTTCGCCAATCTTTCAATTTCCCCAACCCAGAGGATGATTGACGAGCAAAGCACGATGCGCAGCCAGTCGCCGGTTTGAAGCGGCACCACGTTGAACATTTCGCCGCCGAAAGTGACAATCAGAATCTGACCTATTAATATTATCAATAAAGTGATGATGAAGCCTTTCGGCATTGCCTTGGAGAAAAATCCGTGAAATGCGGATCCTTTGGCGTGGAAAGCCTTGGCGTTGAAGATGTTCCAGAATTGCATGAAAACGAAAATGGTGAAAAACAGCGACAATTCGTAGGGCGAAAGTCCTGCATTTACATGATTGAAATTGAAGAAATTGGAGAAATATTCGGCGAGGCTGAACTGGCTCAGTGAGGTGATGTCGCAATGTTTGAAATACTGGACGAAACCGAAAAGAACGGCCACGAAAAACAGTCCCACGCCAAAGATGCGCCGTGCCATCGGCTTTGAGATGATGTAATCATTGCGTGAGCGCGGTTTTTCCTTCATCACGTCATTCTCGGGCGGCAGCGACGCCAGGGCCAAAGCTGCAAACGTGTCCATAATCAGGTTGACCCACAGCATTTGCGTCACCGTCAAGGGCGATTCCGTGCCCAACAAGGCGCCTATCAGCACAATCAGGCAGGCCGCCACGTTGATGGTCATTTGGAAGAGAATGAAACGCTGAATGTTGATATATAGGGAACGGCCCCAAGTCACGGCGCGGGCGATGCTCCTGAAAGAATTGTCCAGAATGGTAATGTCGCTGGCTTCCTTGGCCACCGAAGTGCCGTCGCCCATCGAAAGGCCGATTTGGGCCGCATTCAAGGCAGGCGCATCGTTGGTGCCGTCGCCCGTAACTGCCACAACCTGACCTTTTTGCTGCAAAATTCTTACCAAACGTTCCTTGTCCATTGGGCGGGCGCGCGACATGATTTTGATGTTTTCAACTTTTTCTGACAGTGCTTCGTCGCTCATAAGGCCAAAATCCTTTCCCGAAATGTGATTGATTTCATCGGTGTCGGTTTCTGTCCACAAGCCAATCTGCCTGCCTATTTCCTTGGCTGTTGCCGGTGTGTCGCCCGTCACAATCTTGATATTGATGCCAGCGTTGGTGCAATCACTGATAGCTTCCGCCACGTCGTCGCGAATCGGGTCGGAGATAGCGGCAATGCCCAGAAAAACCAAATCATCGACATTCAGTTTTTCGAAATCGAAAACATTTTGCACGTCTTCATCCGAAATGTACCTATAGGCAAATCCCAGAGTGCGCATTGCCTGATTTTGATAGCCTAAAAGTTGATTTTCTATATTTTGACGATGTTCCTCAAGCGGTTCAATGCCGTTAAGCGAAAGTATCGTCTCGCTATGTTTCATCACGATTTCGGGCGCACCTTTCACATAAAGAATGTTTTCACCCGCCACATCGGTCTTGACCACGGTCGCCATATATTTATATTTCGTTGAAAACGGCTGCTGCTTGACAACCTGTACGTTATCGCGTATTTCGATGTAATCCACATTGTTTTTGAAGAGCCACAGCAACAAGGCCGCTTCAGTAGGATTTCCAACGGCTTTTGCCTTTTTTCCATCGGAGAAATCGAGAAACGCCGTCGAATTGAGCGCGATGCCTTCTTTTATCAGGCAGGAAATCTCTGAACCATCCAATTCATTGTCTTTCAATCCATAAATGATGAAATCGCCCACATTCATCTGGTTTTTGGTCAATGTGCCGGTTTTGTCGGTACAAATGACGGTGGCGGCGCCCATGGTCTCGCAGGCGTGCATTTTGCGCACCAGATTGTTGGTTTCCAACATGCGTTTCATGCTCAAGGCAAGGCTCAAGGTGACGCTCATCGGCAGGCCTTCGGGCACGGCAACCACAATCACCGTAACGGCTATCATCATGGTATTCAGTGCGAAACGCGCAAAATCCATCCAATCGAATTCAGGATTGTCGCCAAAGGCGAAATACATCACCATTCGCAAAACGATAATTAGTCCGGCGATGACGTAACTGGCTTTGGTAATGAAATCTCCCAATTGGTCAAGTTGCTCATTCAGAGGTGTTTTTACCTTGTTGTCAATTTGCGCACCACGGTAAACTTTTCCCCATTCTGTGGCATCGCCAACTTTCTCAACGACAAAGATGCCATGTCCTTCGACGACCGTACAGCCGCGGCAGACATAATTGGAAGGGTAGGTCGCATCTTCCTTAAAATCAGCAGGATTTGTCGTTTTTCTTGCCACTGGCTCACCTGTCAAATCGGATTCATTCACTTGCAGCGAAATGGCCTCCATCAAAGTGCCGTCGGCCGGAATTTCGTCACCCGTTTCAATGATGACCGTATCGCCGACAACCACATTTTTGCGTTCAATCTGGCAAATCATGCCGTTTCGGATGACTGTCACCTTGCGTTCGTCTTTTGCCAAATTCAGCAGATCGAATTTCTTATTGGCACTCACTTCAAACCCAAAGCCGACGCAAGTGGCTAACATTACGGCCAGAAAAATGCCCAAAGGTTCTAATAAAACCGTCAAAGTCTCCGCTCCCGAAAACAACTGATAAAGCGAAACTGCTACCGATAAGCATAAGGCAATCAATAAGATACGGATTATTGGATCCTGAAATTTCTCCAAAAACTGTCGCCATAGCGGTTCTTTCTCAGGTTCCGTCAAAACATTATCGCCATACTTGCGGCGGTTTTCCTCCACCTGCTC
>JAZQPN010000338.1:0-15355 GCA_045628585.1 Bacteroidales bacterium
GATAATTGCAGCGAGCCTGCATCCACAGGTGACGCCGGGTGCTGTCTTCTTCGTAAAAAGCCATGACCGGCATAAGGACAGAGTCCTCAATGTGGTAACAATTATAGTCGCTTATGAGGACTTCCAAGGAATCGAGAAACATGGCGTATTCTTCATCCTCGCTATTGATTGGAGTCAAAAAGCCACATTCCTGTTTGGCGCAACCTGCCATCACAAGTACTATCAGCAGCCATGTGTGCAAAATCCTTTTCATTGCCGCAAAGATAGGAAAAAATTTGGATATATGATTTTTTGACTTTTCATCCCATGGGCAGCACTATACCAACGCTATACCAAGGCTGCCTCCGATACGTTTCCTTTTGCTGTCCGCTCCCTGTTTGCTTCGAAAAAAAGCGAAGAAAAGGCTCTGCTGGTTCCTGAATGCTCAGCTGGGAAGACAGCCTTGGTACAGGGAAGGTCCTGCCCCGGCTTCTTGGAGCCGTTGGAGAGGGGACAAAAGGGACAAAGACAAAAGGGACAATAAGTGTTTTTATCGATTTTGCTTATTGTCCCATGTCCCATGTCCCATTGTCCCATTTGTCCCATTTTTTGCTGAGATTGAAAAAACCGCCACCCAAGCTATGCCTGAATGACGGTTTTGTTGTAGAGACGCGAATCGCGTCTAAATTTCGATGGGTTTGAGACGCGCGCGTCTCTGCAGGAATTATCTAATCACAGTCTTCTTCACCACGGCATTGCCGTTCGCATCATTCATCCTGATGATGTAAAGGCCTTTGGTCATGCCGCTGACATTGATTTCGGCAGCGTTGCCGTTGGCTTTCACGGTCTTGATGCTTTGTCCGGTGATGCTGATGATTTCCACTTGGCTAAGGCCTTCGCTGGAAACGACGAGGCTGTTGCCGTTTTGGAAGATGCAGGCCGGCAATGAGCTTTCGCTTACGGAAGTGACGTTGATAGTCACATAATCGTTGCCGTCGGGCGTGAGGGCGAAATCTGATTCGCAATCGGTATAGACTGCGGTCAGGCGGTAGGTGTAGTTGCCGACAGGTATTTCGTCGAAATAACTTGTCAAAGTGCGGTCAATGTTGATGATGGTTTCATCGTTCGTAGCGTCGTCTGTCCTGTAAAGGTTGTAGGAGAGCGGCTGTGTTTCGGGAGCTTCCCATGTAATCATCGTGCCGAAAGTCTCGTTTTCTTCATTCCAGAAATATTCGCCTTGAAGGTTGACGGGAGAAGCGCAGGTGGTAATTGCAACAGTTCCCATGCTGCCTTTCGAGTCGATGTTTTGGCCATAGATGTTGCCATCATTCTGGTTGGTCCAAACGAGGATATTCTGTCCGTTGTGGAAACCGCTGCTGTTTTCGGCGCCGGTCTTTGCATCTTGGATGGTGTTGATGTGTGTGCACCAAGTCTGATTGCCGTTCATGTCGAAACCGAGAGCTTCAATTGGCGTGCCGTTGTATGTGCCGTTCATGTAGGAAATCATGAAACCGCTGCCATCAGGATAAGCATCGATTTTTGCGTCAGTGTATTCAAAACCGTTGTCGTCGGCAACGAGTATGCCTTCGCCCCAAAGCACTTCGCCCGTCGGGGTGATGCGGTTCATGTAAAGTCTTGATTCGGATTGTGCATAAGAATCGGTTTGGCGGTAAACCAGAATGATGTCGTGTGTTACTGGGTCGACAGTGGCGTAAGGATTGCCGTAGAAGTTGGCGGGGTCGGTGGTGTGAACCATGGCGCCGTTCGGGTTGCTGATGGTTGACACGCCGTTGGCATCGAAGTGGAAGACGTAGGTGTTGAACGTTTCGGCAATGCCCGAGTGGAAGATGTAGGCATAGCCGCCGCCCATTCCATCGGAGATTTCATAGTGAATATAGGTGGAGCCGAAAACTTGTGAAGCCATAAGTTGGGCTGGAGGTGTGGCGAGGCCGCCATCAGTAGCGTAGCCAGCTACCCAGATCTGTTTGTCAACATACCACATACCCGAACCTATTTTTTCGTAGGTTACGAAAACGACACCGTCAGGACCAGGGGTCAAGAGAGCAAACAGGCATCTCACGCCTGAGTCAGAGATGGTGGCGGTAGGGTTGAGTGTGCCATCGGCATTGATGTAGCGCAAGTATAAGTCTTGGGTGTCGGAGACCAAGACCCAAACGCCGCCATCGTTGCCGGCTTGAAGCTCCACTCTTGAGCAGCCATAGCTTCCGGCAGGAAAATCGATGACCGAAATGCCGTGCTCGCCCCAAAGTGCGTTGCCGTCTTTGTCGAATTTCATGGCTACACATTCGCCTTCATAGTTGGCGAAGCAGGTCACCACGCCATTGTCGGATGTGGCATCCATGGCGTAGCCCTCCGAATAGGAGGAAAACTGATGGCTGCCGATGTGAATGCCAGTGTCGCCCCATTGCGGAATACCGTTCACATCGATACGCTGGAGGTGGACCGCCCAGCCGTTGGAGGCCATGTCGCTCCATTGCATATAGGTGTCGCCGGTTACCTCGTTGGTGGCAATGTAAATTTCGCCAGCATCATCGGATGCTGTGACTAATCTGGTGTTCGTCGTAGGGTCGTCGACCCATTGTGCCTGCAATGCGCCGAAAGCAAAGGCGCAAATCAGAAAGAGTATGGATTTTTTCATTTTGTAAGGATTTAATTTGTAATGATTTTGTGGCAAAAATAATGTTTTTGTGTTTACAAAAATAAAAATGTTATTTTTGCGTTCTGAAATTGTTCGATTAACCATAAAAATGACAAATATGAAAAGAAGTTTTTTTGCAGCAGCGGTCTTGACGCTGACATTTGGAATGGCTTTCTTCGCAGGATGCAAAAAGCCTCAACCTGAACCAGAAAAGACACCCGAAGAAGGCCTTTACCTTGGAATTGTGGGCTTTAATGACAAACTTTACACCTTGCCGATGAGCCTCCTTAACCAAAACACGAAATTCGGATTTGTGAAGTATGTTGACGATTTGACCATGGAAAACGGCACCATCCTTTATCATGCCGTCAATACGGCCATCGACAATTTGTCGAAGGCTGCCATTCCTGAGGATTTGATAAACGTTTCAATCGTGACTTTTACCGATGGTTTGGACCAAGGTTCCTATCTGATGTCGAATTATTCTTCCGGCTCCGAATACCTGAGCGCAGTGAACCGGCGTATTCAGAATGAAAAGGTCGGCGGCATGAATATCGCTGCTTATTCCATCGGTGTGCGTGGTTCCGATGTGACTGATTTGGGAACCTTCCACACCAATTTGGAAAAGCTTTCCAGTGACCCTGAAAACAATGTCTTTGAGGTGACGAGCATGAGCGAAGCCAGTCTGCATTTTGCCGAAATCGCCAGACAGCTTTACAACCAAAGCACCTATTATAATGTGTCGCTGAAGATGCCTGCCCAGGAACCTGGCGATGTCATCCGCTTCACGTTTGACGATGTTGCCGATGCAGAATCTTCAACTTGCTACATTCAAGGCACTTATTCCCGTGTGAACGGCAATTCGCTTGGCGTTTTGAATGATGTTGAATACCATGGCCTTAGATGCATGAATGGCAATACGGTTACGGCCACATCACAAGGCATTTTCGACTTGTTTGCTTTCCGTGATCTTCTGATGCTTGACGGTGAACAGGTCGCAACGGATCATGTGAAGCAATGGAAACAAATCGCTTCCACTGGCTCTTGGCAGAACAACAGTGAATTTTCGCCGTCAAATAATAGCGAAGTCATTGAGGAATACCGCAGCGCACTCGTCATGCTGGTGCTCGACTGCTCCAGCTCCTTGAGCAACGATTTCGCGAACATGAAATCAGCAGCCAATCAGTTCATCGAAACATTGAGCGGCAGCTATACGGGCCGTCATTGATGCTTGAACCGTATGCCTTCCGCTTCGCTTACTGAGCCATCGGGATTGATGGCGATAGGAATGAAGGCAAAACTCCAGCGCAAGCCTTGATAAGTCTTAGGGGCGAGAATCTCGATGAGGTTCTCGCCTTTTTTCAGGTGGATTTTAGCGGGTTCGCGCATCCAGTAGAATTGCTCGTCGGTGTAAGGTTCCTCTTCTTCGGGGCAAGCCCAAGTGTTGAAATGATAGTTGTATTTGCCAGGTTCCTGCCATTCGGAGGCAGGGGAAATCTCGTTTCCGTTGACGAAGCATTGGTTCCCGCCTTCCCAATGACCTTGTGTGCCAATGCCATAGCCGTTGCGGTTGGAGCGTGCTGGCGTGTCGAATCCAATCCAGGCTTGTATGTCCATGTCGTCATCGGCGATGATGATTGCCTGGGCCTTGGCCAATGCCGTGTCAGCAGTCTTGATGCCGTTTTGCTTGCAGAAAGCGTCCAAGTCGATGGCGCCGCCAAAGGCCGTGCGGCTGGCATTCGTGTCGATGCTCACCTGCCATTCCATTTCGGAATTGGCAACCCAAAGCATTTTTCCCTTATGGAAGCGGTCGCGATGTGTTTTCATCTTTTCTTCGAAATCGGCGAGGCGCGAACCAGCTGCTGTGTTAGGTCCTGAAGGCAGGTTTTCGTTTGCGATTTCGCCGGCATTGCCGCCATTCCAAAATCTTTCGGCGTAGGCCATCATGCCGTTGATCATGCCGTTGTGGAGCGCGATGTTTTCTTTGTCATCGACCCTGACGTCGTTCCAAAGGCAGAGAATGCCGCCGAGGGCTTTGGTGGTGTCGGGCACTTGCTGGGCTGCCGCCGTGTGGAGGAAAATGCGGTTGGTGAACATCATCGGGTCGTAGTAGTTGAGGTAACCGACAAAGGAATCGACGTATTTTCCGGGCTTTTGTGAAATGGAAGCGTTTGAACCTTCGGCTTCGTTCCAAATTTGGCGAATGGTGTTTTCGGAAGTCGGCAATCCTGGCGCCCAGGCTATGGTCTTGCGTCCGTTTCTGGCTGCAATATTTTCCGACCATTGCATAAATCCCTCAGGGTCAGCGATGTGGATTTCATCGGAACCGATATGGAAATATGGACATGACGAAGCGGGAATTTCATCAAAAAACTCTTGCAGGCAGGTCTCAAGCACTTTTTTGCCTTCTTCGGAATCCATGCTGAAGCCAAATGTATTATTAAAATAGGTGGAATGGCCTGGCATATCAATTTCGGGAACGACTGTAATTCCTCTTTCCTTTGCGTAGGCGATGACTTCTCTGATTTCATCGTAAGTATAGAACATGCCTTCGTCGCGGCCTTGCCTTTGGAATTGCGGGTCGTTGAGTTGCGGATAAGCCTTACATTCAATGCGCCATGCCGGATGGTCGGTCAGGTGCCAGTGAAAGTAATTCAATTTGTAGAAACTCATCAAATCGAGGGTTTCTTTCAGCATTTCGACGGACTGAAAATTGCGTCCCGTGTCGTGCATGAAACCACGGAATGGATAGCTGGGCCAGTCGTGGATGCTTACGTTGGGCATGTTGCCGTTTTTGTCAATGAGTTGATAGAGAGTTGATTGCGCCCGTTGTATGTTGCCCGAAACAGTTGCAATCCCATTTTCAGTGATGATTTGATATTCTTCCGGATTCTGAAAAGTAATGCTCGTATCTATCTTGATTTCAGTGAATTTCGATTTTACGGCACTAAGCATTTCAAATTCTTTCGGTTCAGGAATGATGGTGTTTGCCGGTTTCCCATTGCCCTGTGAAAACATTTGACAATCAACGACAAGCATGAAAGCGAAAAACAAAGGAACAATTTTCTTCATGGTGCAAAATTTTGGTAAAAATACGTTTTTGTTTTGTATTTTTGTCGAAATTTGGGAAAATGAAGAAGAAATTGTTATTGTGGATGTTAAGTGATTATTGATAAATGTAATTTATAAGGATATGGATAAGAAAGCATTAAGGGCCGAAATCAAGGCTTTGAAAAAACAGCATGCCAAGGAACAGTTGTTGGAGCAATCGGAAAAAATTCTCGCCAAGTTGGAGCAGCATCCCGATTTCGTGAAGGCGGAGCGCGTCATGCTATACAGCGCTTTGCCTGACGAGGTGCAGACGCAGGCTTTTCTTGAAAAGTGGCATCTGAAAAAGCAAATCATCTTGCCAACTGTGGTCGGTGACGATATTATTCCCGTGGCTTACGAAAAGGATACGGATTTCGCTGTCGGCGATTTCAACATTCTGGAACCTCAGAACGAACCCTATAATGGTGGTTTTGACTTGATTGTCGTTCCTGGCGTTGCTTTCGATCACAATGGTAACCGTTTAGGCCGTGGCCGAGGCTATTACGACCGTTTTCTCAGTCAGCATTTGAATGTCAAACGTATTGGCATTTGCTTTGATTTCCAATTAGTTGACGAAATTCCAACGGAACCGTTTGACATCCGGATGGATGAAGTGATTACGCTTTAGTCGTGCGTCAGCCGTTCAATCACTTCGCTGTGCTGTGGGTAGGCTTTGAGCAGGTCTTCCCGTTTTCCTAATTCGAAATTCTCGAAACGGAAAGCAGGCGCGACGGCGCAGCCAACGAGGGTGAACCCGTTTTTGGTCGGAATTTCGGCGGCAAACCATTGTTCAGGCTCAATGACGACTTGCATCTCATTGTTGGCAAAAAGATGATGCACTTTCAGCTCGCCGTTCTGGTCGATGACGTAAATGTTCAGTCGCTCTCCGGCATGATAATACCAGATTTCGACCATGTCGTGGAGCTTGTGAAAAGCCGAGAAATCGTTGTCTTTCAGTAAATAATAAATGGTTGAAAGTGCTTTTTCGCCACCTTCGTCATTGCCGTAGACTTGTTTGAAATAGCCGCCTTCAGGATGCGGTTCAAGGCCTAGTTTTTCGATATATTTATCAGCGTTCATGTTTTCTGTTTTAAGTGGTTATCGGTTTTCAGTTTTCGGTTATCAGTTATCAGTACATTGATTCATTATATATTCAGTTCTAACAGTTAATGGCTAAAAGCTAAAAGCTAACGGCTAAAGGTCAAAAGCTATTCAGTTTTACTCATTTCTCTCAGCAGCAGCAAGGCTTGCGTTACAGTTGTGACTTCCTTGATTTGCAGCAGCAGTTTTTCCTTCACTTCTTTGACGCTTGTGCGTTTCGGGTGCGTGATGATGTATTGCATGATATCCTTATAAACTCCTGTTTCATAATATTTTGACGCTTGGTTGCTAATGAAATAAGTCGTCATGATATTGTTGCGCAGGACGATTTTTTCAAAGCCGCAGTCGCGGGCCAGCCAGCGCAGCCGCACGGTGTTGAGCAGGTCGTTGACTTGCTTCGGAATCGGGCCGAAACGGTCGATGAGGCGCTCGGTGAATTTCATCAAACCTTCTTCGTCCTTTATGTGGTCAAGTTCGGTGTAGAGGCTGATTCGCTCGGATGTGGAACCAATGTAATCGCCTGGGAAACAGACTTCCATGTCGGTCTCAATGCCACAGTCGCTGACAAATTGCTGTTCTTCTTCTTGCTCAAAGAGGTCTTGGAACTCGGTGGTCTTGAGTTCGCGGATGGCTTCGTCGAGGATTTTATGGTAGGTCTCAAAACCGATGTCGTTGATGAAACCGCTTTGCTCGGCACCCAAAAGGTTGCCTGCCCCGCGAATGTCGAGGTCGCGCATGGCAATGTTTATGCCGCCGCCCAAATCGGAAAACTCCTCCAAGGCACGCAGACGCTTTTGGGCATCTTGAGTCAAGGTGTTGTAAGGCGGGGTCAACAGGTAGCAGAAGGCTTTCTTGTTGGAACGGCCTACGCGACCGCGCAATTGGTGCAAGTCGCTCAAGCCGTATCGGTGTGCATCGTTGATAATGATGGTGTTAGCATTCGGAATATCGAGACCTGATTCCACAATGGTGGTACAAAGCAGCACATCGTAATCGCCGTTGATGAAGCCGAGCATGATTTTTTCGAGTTTCTCGCCATCCATTTGCCCGTGGGCGACGGCGACTCTGGCACCTGGCACATAGCGCAAGATGACATTCTTGACTTCTTCGATGTTCTGAATGCGGTTGTGGATGAAGAATACCTGCCCGTCTCGGGCCATTTCAAACTGAATGGCATCGCGGATGAGTTCGCCATCGAAAGTATGTAGTTCAGTCTGAACGGGATAGCGGTTCGGTGGCGGCGTGCTGATGACACTCAGGTCGCGGGCGCCCATCATCGAGAACTGCAAGGTGCGTGGAATAGGCGTGGCGGTCAAGGTTAATGTGTCAACATTGGCCTTCATCTCTTTCAATTTCTCCTTCACGGCAACGCCGAATTTCTGTTCCTCATCGATGATGAGCAATCCTAAATCCTTGAATTTTACATCTTTGCCTGTCAGTCGGTGTGTGCCTATGATGATGTCTATTTGTCCGCTTTCCAACTGTTTCAGCGTCTCTTTTTGCTCTTTGGCAGACTTGAAACGGTTGAGGTATTCGATATTGACCGGGAATCCGTTGAGGCGTTCCTTGAAAGTGTGGTAATGTTGCAAGGCGAGCACGGTGGTAGGCACCAAAACGGCCACTTGTTTTGAGTCGCAGCAGGCCTTGAAAGCGGCACGCATGGCGACTTCGGTCTTGCCGAAACCGACATCGCCGCAAACCAAACGGTCCATCGGGTTCTCCGATTCCATGTCGCGTTTCACATCGTTGGTGGCTTTCAGCTGGTCGGGCGTGTCTTCGTAAATGAAGGATGCCTCAAGTTCGTTTTGCAGGTAGTTGTCGGGGGCAAACTGGAAGCCTTTGCTTTGCTTGCGCTCGGCGTAAAGTTTGATGAGCTCGCGTGCAATGTCCTTGACCTTGCTCTTGGTTTTCGACTTCAGCCTGTTCCAAGTGTTTGAGCCTAAGGTGCTTAATGTAGGTTCGGTGCCGTCCTTGCTGCAATATTTCGCAATGCAATGCAGGGAATGGATGCTGATATACAGCAGGTCGCCTTTATTATAAATGATGCGGATGGCTTCCTGCATCTTGCCGTTGTTGTCGATGGTCTCCAAACCGTCGAACTGTCCGATGCCGTAGTCGATGTGGGTGACATAATCGCCGGGTTTCAGGTCGTAAAGGTCTTTAAGGGTGATGGCTTGTTTCGAGGCGAAATTGTCGCGCAAATGGAAACGGTGGTAGCGCTCAAAAATCTGGTGATCGGTGTAACAGCAGATTTTCAAGTCGTTATCGATGAATCCGGCGTGAATGGCGCGGTTCTCGCGTTGGAAATCGCTGTGGAGTTCGTCCTGCTGGTTGATGTCGTTCAGGATGTTTTGGATTCTGTCAAGCTGCTTGTTGCTCTCCGAAAACAGGATGATTTTGTAGCCGTCTTGCTTGTGCGCTTCAAGGTCTTCAATCAGCAGACTGAAATTTTTGTTGAAGACAGGTTGCGGCTGGGTGTGAAATTCGATGGTTTCCGATGCTTTGAGTTTGCTGCTTGGACCAAATTCCACCGTATTGCGTTTCAGCAGGTTATCCATCAACTCATCCGATTTGCAGAAAAGCTGTTCGGGCGTCATCGGCTTCTGGCTTTCGTCCAATTTCTGGAAGCTCTCAACGGCTCGGTCGTATTCGCGGTCGATTTGCGAAGCGAAAAACGACATGTTTTCCAGCCAGATAGCCGTGGTGTTAGGCAGGTATTGCAGAATCGACTCTCGTTCCTCGATGAAAGCCTTTTCCTGCATGTTCGGCACCAAAACGATGTTGTTCAGTTTCTCGATGGAAAGCTGGTTGGCAATGTCGAAACTGCGGATGGAGTCGACTTCATCGCCGAAAAACTCGATGCGGTAAGGATTGTCGTTGGCAAACGAAAACACGTCAATCAGGCCGCCACGGATGGCAAACTGGCCAGGCTCGACAACGAAATCAACATTTTCGAAATTGAACTCATAGAGTTTTTCAATCAGGTCGTCAAGATTGATGTTGTCGCCAACTTTTATCTTGAAGGAGTTCTTAGCCAGCAGTTTGCGTGTAAAAACCTTTTCGCTGAGGGCTTCGGGATAGCTGACAATGACCGTGCGCCGTTCGGAGGTGTTGACGCGTTGCAGCACTTCAGTGCGCGACAGAATGTAAGTGTTGTCGGCTTTCTCAGGCTCGTAAGGACGCTTGTAGGAAGTGGGGTAGAAGAGGATTTGCTTCTTGCTGTAATCCATTTCGCGCTCACCGAAAGCACTTTCCAAGTCGTTGTAAAAATAGGCCGCCGTCTCGCGGTCGGAGCAAATGACAAGGTGCTGCCCGCCTTTCTGACGGAACACTTCTTCAACGATGAAAGCCTTTGAGGAGCCGGTGAGATTCGAACATAGCAAATGATTCTCGTCACGCAAATCATTGATGAGCGTTTTGATGCGGGAATCGTCGTTGTAAAATTTTCTCGATAAATTAGCCACGCTTTTTTACCTTTTAGTGTCATCCGCAAAATGGAATGACGCTGCAAAGGTAGCAAAAAATGGCTTATTTCAATGACGTAATTTTGCCCAGTTTCAAAGTGTTTTCTGCAATCAAAACAAATGTTGTGTGAAAAGAATTGGTGGATTACCAATAAGTTGAATGTCAAATTTCAGTGAGTTTTCCACCAATGTACTTGCGCTATGAATCCTGAAACTGATCTGCCAACCTTCATCAAGAACCATAATCAAAGTAGTGTCAGAGTCATTTTTGTACTCCAGTTCTATGACCCGTGAAGGCATTTTTATCGCATCGGTTTTAGCAATAGGCTTGTGCCCGTTTATAGTTTTGTTTAGTTTTCCATCAATATTGAAAGCCTTGACAACCACTAAGTTATTTTTGTCTTCTTTGATTATTTTATAGAACGCCTTTTGTCCTATCAGATAGCAAAGCAACCTTGCTGACAATTCGGGATATTCTGTGGTCAGGCGCAACATTTCCTTTCTAAATGCATCCAATAAAGGTTTGTAAACCAGACTTTGCTTCTCGTTTCCCAAATCCGACCATTTTAAATCAGAAATTTCTCGCCTCATCATGGAAATCCAATCAAAAACTTTGTTGATTTCAGAGAAATAAGTCTTTGAGCATTGTGCCCCCATCCATTCTTCCCCAAAATCAATTGTTGGCGATATGCGGGAATGTTTGACTGCATCATGATTATTTTTCGCAGAAATACCGATTTCCCAAACCGGATTTACATTTGGTCGCCACAAAATTATATCCCTTACATCGCCCAACTGTCCTTCAGAATCAGCAGCAATGCGAATTTTCAAGACATCGTTTCTATTCCTTTCAATTGACAATCCCGGTTCAATTGCGATAAGTGTTTCAATGGTTTTGTTAGCTGCCGTGTCAAATTCCAGTTTTCTGTCAACAGATTGCATATCATAGCACGACTTTGCATTGCCCAAGAAAGCATCCTCTTGAAGTTCAACGTGATTCAACACGTTGGCTTTAAGATAATTGTAATAGCAATGTGCTATGCTGTATTCGAAGGCCTTCCCGTTTTCGACTTGACTTGGCATACTTACAACAGATTTGCGAACTGTTTATACAGCGATTTTGCCATTTCATTTGCCAATTTTACAGGAACAGCATTGCCAATCATCTTGTATCCAATGGCAATATTGTGATATAGGAAAATGAAATTGTCTGGAAAAGTCTGTATCCTTGCACATTCTCTGACACTTAGCCTACGATACAAAGACTCTTGTCCTTTCACAAATTCCCTTTCATTCTGATTGATGAAAGTCATTTTCGGAGCTTGCGGATGGATTGGTGCTTGACGAGCTTGAGCCTGAATGGTAAAGGATACCTCATCCCAACTACGTACCCTATTTCTTGACATATAAATGGAGGAAAAACCGCCTGTCATATACTCGTGATTCGGAAAATTTGGCTGTGGCCTATCGTAAAACAAGCCGTTTGGAACGGGCGTCGGATTGTTTGGCAAATCAGCGATAGCATCTCTGAGCGTGTATTTCTTTTTTAAAGGGTCAGGAAAAACATATTCTGCTTTTATGTCGTTTCTTACACCTATGAAAAACACTCTTTTCCTGTCTTGTGGAACACCATAGTCACAAGCATTCAACATTTTGAAATACAGATGATAACCTGCATCCATAAACGACTGTTTGATGCCAGCCAAAGCCTCTTTATGACAGTCCAGCAACATTCCCGACACATTTTCCGCCAAGAAAAACAAAGGCTGTTTTGCTTTGAGAATACGAATGTAGTCGTAGAACAATCTGCCACGTTTGTCATTCAACCCTCTTTTTGCTCCGCCTTCACTCCAGGATTGGCAAGGCGGGCCTCCAATTATCACATCACAATCGGGAATTTGGGTTTCATCAATTTCAGTCACACTTCTTGTGTCCAGAAATGTGTTTGGATGATTGAATTTGTAAGTCGCCCAAATGTCCTTATCAAATTCGTTAGCCCAAATGATTTTATAACCTGCTTTTTCAAAACCTAAATCCAAGCCTCCGCAGCCAGAGAACAAGGAAACAACCTTTAATTTCTTTCCTGCCATAATGATTGATAGTTTTCCGCACAACTATCAATCATTTTAATCGGACAACAAGAAAGGCGTGAACCTTTCTACTCACATTCACGGGGAGCGTCGGATGAACCCCGTTTGCCTGTATAGATTAGCCCACACCTTTATTGGTGCGAGCATCAGTTTTACACAGGCTACGGTTCAGCGAAAACGCTTTCCGTGAATTTGCTTTATCCGATTATTCAGAACAATCAGTTTCCGACGCTTTTTGTTTGAATGTGAATAATAGCTAATGCGTTATGTTTTAATATGTTAGTTTAATTTTCCTATTCTTGTTATGTAGTATTAAATGTTGTTTGATTCAGAATCATTATTTAATGCCAAAGGCATATTTCGTTCCAGAACATGGTATAATTCCTCTTCGGTGGGCATATATGGAAGGTATTTTGTGGCGAAAAGTTGTTGCGAACCATTCAAAATGGAATATTTGACCACGGTCTCTTCCTTTTCTGCACACATCAAAATTCCTATTGTCGGATTGTCTTCTTCTCCACGTTTCAAATCATCGAACATGCGGACATACATATCCATTTGTCCAACATCCTGATGAGTCAATTTAGAAGTTTTTAGATCTATTAAAACGAAACATTTTAAAATGTAGTTGTAAAATACAAGGTCGATGTAAAAATGACTTGTTTCGGTACTGATACGCATCTGACGAGCGACAAATGAAAATCCTTTTCCCAATTCCAGTAAAAATTCCTGCATGCAATCAATCAGGGCTTTTTCCAATGGCTTTTCCTTGTGATTGGGATATGGTGGAAGTCCAACAAATTCCAAAACGTATGGGTCTTTTACAAAATCTTTCACGTTGATGGCTGATTCAAAATTTTCATCAAGGTTGTCAGGTTGGGAAGACAACATACGTTGGTAATAGCATGTCTGAATATTCCTTTCCAACTGCTTGACACTCCAATTCTCTTTTGCAGATTCTTGAAGATAAAACATTCTTGCTTTTGGGTCAGATACCCTCATTATCAATCTGTTATGGCTCCAATCTGATTTGCTACACATCGTGTAGCAGATTTGTTCATTTGGATATGTGCGGTAGAACTGCCGCATATTTCTTAAGTTCGCGTATGAAAAACCTTCACCAAATTCTTCACTAAGCGATTTTGACAGCTTTTGAAGTATGTATGACCCATAATCAGCCCTGTCCTTGCCGTTCTGTTCTTCCTCGACAATACGTTTGCCAACAAGCCAATAAGATATAACCATTGCCGAATTAATGGCACGGCAAGTTGCCTGACGAGCCTGCGAAATGATGTTTTTTATGTCGCTAACAAAGTCGTCGGTACGGTTGATTTTAATTATCTCATTTTTTACATCCATCGTTGCCTTATGTCGATTCTTTTGGAGATGAATAATATCTAATGCGTTTGTTGTTGCTGATATGTAGAGACGTAGCGCGCTACGTCTCTACAATATCCGTCTGCAAAAATAGTCAAATTTTATTCTTCTTCCACTTTTGCGCGTTTGCTGTCCCAAATCATATAGACGATGATGGCGATATACATGACCAAGGCGATAAGGCCTGCAATCGGGAGTTCGTTGAACAATCCGCCTTCGGCTGTACGAGCCACTGCATCGACATTGCAGAACTTGAGGATGGCGCTGACCACGCCCATCAAGGCGCCGCCGGCAATGAAACCTGAGGCAATGAGGGTGCCGCGGTTGTAGCGTGCATCGTTGAGTTTCTGGTCTTTGCTGCGTGTGCTGACAAACCACGACACGGCGCCGCCGATGAGCAACGGCACATTGAGGTCAATCGGGATGAACATGCCCAAGGCAAATGGCAAAGCTGGAATCTTGCAGAAATTGAGAATCAAGGCGATGGCAGCACCAATGCCGTAAAGCAGCCAAGGTGCGCTGCCGCCCGACATCATAGGCTCGATGACAGCCGACATGGCGTTGGCTTGCGGTGCAACCAAAGCGCCGTCGCCGACAAAACCGTAGGCTTTGTTCAGCACCATGATGACGCCAGCCACGGTTGCGGAGGCCACAGCCACACCGACGAATTTCCAAATCTCTTGTTTCTTAGGCGTGGTGCCAATCCAGTAACCAACCTTCAGGTCGGTGATGAAAGCACCTGCCACAGCCAAAGCCGTGCAGACCACACCACCTATTATTAATGCAGCAGTCATGCCTTCGGCACCGCTCAAACCGGCAGCCACCATGACCAAGGAGGCCAAAATCAAGGTCATTAGGGTCATGCCGCTGACAGGATTGGAGCCTACGATGGCAATGGCGTTGGCGGCCACAGTGGTAAATAAAAATGCAATGACAGCGACGACCAAAATGCCGATGGCAGCATGGCCAACATTGCCAACAACACCAAACCAGAAGAACAGGAAGGTGATGAGCAACACGGCCACGATTCCAATGATGATGGTCTTCATGGAAAGGTCGCTTTGGGTGCGGTCAACAGGTTCGTTGCTGGTTTTCTTGCCTTTGAATTCGTTGGCAGCCAGTCCGACTGACGACTTGATGACGCCCCAAGATTTGATGATGCTGATGACACCGGCCATGGCAATGCCGCCGATGCCGATGTGGCGGGCGTAGTTCTTGAAGATTTCTTCAGGTGCCATCTGCCCAATGGTTGAGGTGATGCCGGCATTCATCAGGTCGATGATTTGGTCACCCCAAATGAGGTTCATGCCAGGAATGATGATGAACCAGACCAGCAATGAGCCGCAGCAGATGATGAAGGCATATTTCAGTCCGATGATGTAACCCAAGCCGAGCACGGCAGCACCGGTGTTCACCTTGAACATCAGTTTGGCTTTGTCGGCCAAGGCAGCGCCCCAACCCATCATGCGTGTGGTGATGGTCTCCGACCACCAGCCGAAAGTGGCGACGATGAAATCGTAAAGACCTCCAATCAAACCGCTGACAACCAGCAATAAGGAATCCTTGCCTTTTTTCTGTCCGCTGACTAAGACCTG
>JAZQPN010000339.1:0-6970 GCA_045628585.1 Bacteroidales bacterium
TGGTTGCAACGTCTCTACGGAATTTCTCGCCGAAAACGAAACGGAAGAAATTCAGGAGATTAGGTCTGAACGAATTGAAATAGAACCAGAATTATTGGCCACATTGATGCCGAAAAACGCAACCGTAATTGAAGTCAGCAAAACTTTTGCCATTGAGTACAATTTGCTACCCGAAAGGGTCTTCTTCCTTCCAATGAACGATTTTTACATCGCCCAAAATCAGGAATGGGATGATAATGACTACGAATATTATGATGAGCACCCGTCACTGTTTGACAAAGGCATCATTTGGCTGAGCAAAGGCCGCTACGGAAGCCTCAGCGAAGTCATCATCAGCGGACTGAAAACCGCCAAGCGCGAAGTCATCGAATTGTCCGAACAAGCCCTTGTTGCCGTTTACATCAAAGCAGACGAAAGTTTCGACGAAGCCAAAACGAAATTGCAAGACCGATTTGAGCGGAAGGACGAATAAACCAGATAAATCAGTTCTTTAAGCACCCAATCGGAACGACATAAACGCCATCTTCACGCTGATAGGCAAAGCCATCAAGGCCAGTCAAAACCATCAGAAATGACGGGGCTTTCATACGCGTAGTATCGATATTCCTACTCAAAAGTTTCAGGCTCGCCGCACCTTGCTCAATCAAATTATCGCCGCCTAACTTGATTTCGACCAAGCCATACGATCCATTCCGAAGATGAACCACGGCATCACATTCCAAGCCGTTGCTGTCGCGATAGTGATACACAGTGCCGTCCAAAGCATCGGCATAAACGCGCAAGTCGTGGACGCACAAGGTCTCGAAAAGGAAGCCGAAAGTGTTCAAGTCGTTGATAAGGTCTTGCGGACCAAGGCCTAAAGCCGCCACTGCAATTGATGGATCAGAGAAATAGCGCGTATCGGCCGAGCGCACCGCTGCCTTCGACCTGAGATTAGGGTTCCATGCTAACATATCCTCAACGACAAAAATCTTCTTCAAGGCATTGATATAGGAAGCGACCGTGTTTTCGTCCAAAGTGTCGGTATCATTCGCCATCATATCGGCTTTCAGTTTGGCAATGGAAGTCTGGGTGCCTTGGTTGCGCGCATACGAGCGCATCAGCCGCTTCACCCTTTCGGGGTCTTTATTCACATTATCGACACGCGAAATGTCTGCAGAGACGATGGCATCATAATAATCGAAAGCCTGAGACAAGGCGATTTTCGGTTTCGAGATTGTGCAAGCCTGAGGCCATCCGCCACGGCAAGTAACGTATGCCAACTTGTTTATATCCAACGGATTGATGGAAACAATATGTTCAGGACGGTTGAACAATTCTCCCAAACTGATTTCTCCAACGGAATCGCCCGACTCGAATAGCGACATGGTGCGCATGGTCAGCCAAGCGAAGCGTCCTGTGCCCGTGTGGAAAATTTCATCACTATTAGCGGGCACTGCCGAACCTGTCAGGATAAACTGCCCCAACTCGTCACGGTGATCCACCTCGAAACGCACGGCATCCCACAATTTTGGCACCAATTGCCACTCGTCAATAAGGCGCGGCGTTGCACCTGCCAAAAGACTTGAAGGCGCATAATTGCCCAACTTGATGTTTTGCTCCATCCGGTCCGGTTCGGCCATATAAAGTATGCTCCCTGCCTGCTGTTCTGCCGTCGTAGTCTTTCCGCACCACTTTGGACCTTGCACCAAAACGGCACCTTTCCCCTCTAATTTTTCAGCCAAAATAGCATCCGAAATCCTGAATTTATATTGCTTCATTTTACTACTTCTTTTTACACTGCAAAAATACGCATATTTTTCATATAATCAATATTTTTCAAAAACATTTCAGTAATTTGAGGCGATTTTATTCAGTAATTTGAGGCGATTCCATTCAGTAATTTGAGGATTTTTCGTTCAGTAATTTGAGGCAATTTCATTCAGTAATTTGAGGATTTTAAACTGAACACGAATAAAACGGATTATCACGGAATTGTTTTGTGACAAAACATCAATCCGTCAAATCCGTGTCAGCCAATCTACGGAATTTATGCGCTTGCGCTCCCTGAGCTTAGGTTGCTGAGCCTGTCGAAGCATCGAAGGGCGCATCCAAAATCTAATCTGCGTAAAATCAGTGTAATCTGCGCAATCTGCGGCTCTAAAATTCTCTGCGTAAATCAGCGGCATCTGCAGGAGAAAAAATCTGTAGTCTACTGACAATCACCGCAATCCACACAATTTGCGCTAAAAGTCATTCAGGCAGCGAACCACAAAATCCGTAACCGGTTTATCGGTCTTGAAAGCAATCCGTTTCGTTTCGCCAGCGCCCAAATCGAAGAAATTGTCGGAGAACGAGCCTTTGCCATCAAGCGCGTAAATCTGCACATCCTTAGCAAGGACATCCGACGTCAATTCAACGACCGTCTCGCCATTCTCTTCCTTGACATCATATTTTATGCTTGCCTTGGGCAGATTCAAGTCTTTCGGATAAACCAGATAGCAATAACGCTCTGCAATAAGTCCATCATTATCAGTCAGTTCAAGTTTCACATAAACGTCTTTCGACTTGACTTTCTTCATGAATTTCTGAAGTCCTTCAATATCATACTTCACATTCTGGAAATCAGCCACAATCACCTCCATTTCCTTCTCAAACAGCACATTGCCATTGAAATCCACAACCTGAGTCTTCAGATTGCCCGAAATCGGCGTATGCAAATCGGATGTGACCGAAACCGAACAATCTTTCTTGCTCACATTCAGCGACAAAAGCACAGGCGCATACAAGGTATTCAACTTATACTGAAACGCTTTCTTATTGCCGTAATGGTCGATGGATGACCATGATACTACAGGCCACGAATCGTTCAGTTGCCAATACAAGGTGCCCATGTTGTAAGGCTTTGCCTTGCGGTGCGCCTCAATCGCAATCTCCATACCGTAGGCCTGCGAAAGCTGGCTCATGTAGACATAATCGGCAAAATTCTCTGGCAAAGGATAGTATTTCCTGATGAAATCATCAATCAATTTGGTGCCACGGCCATGTTTCTGATGCGCCTCTATCAAACCGCAACCCACTGACAATTCAGCAGTTGTGTCTAATTTCCGCAAAGTCGTAATGTCAGGATACGACTGATAGCCATATTCGCTGTTGAATCGGCCCACTTTCTCGCGGTAGATTTCGTAAGGCTGTTCGCCCCACCAAACGCCCCAATAATGCACATCGCCTTCGGTCAGGCTTTCGGGCCTTCCCCAGCCTTTCGACGGCGAACTCGGCCAATATGGGCGCGTGCCATCGCACTCAGCCACCACGCGGGGCAAAATCTTCTCAAACAGAGTGTCGTAACCCGCTTTCATGGCCTTGTCGTCCTCTTCCGACCAATTCAATGATTGCTGCCAACCCCAATTATAATAACCTTCCGAGATTTCGTTGCCACCACACCAAAGCGCCAGCGACGGATGCGATGCCAAACGCTTCACCTGCTGCTCGGCCTCAACGGTGACATTATTCAAGAAATCAGCATCATACGGATACATTGTTCCGGCATACATGAAATCTTCCCAGACCAGAATGCCCAACGAATCGCAGATGTCGAAGAAATAATCATACGGATAAATGCCACCGCCCCAGACACGCAACATATTGAAATGCGCTTCCTTAGACTTTTGCAACAAATCCAAATCGGTCTCGGCGTTCATCCACGAAGTGAAATTGTCCTGAGGAATGTAGTTGGCACCTTTGGCATACATCGGCTGGCCGTTCACCTTGAAATAGAACGACGAACCTTTCGCATCAGGTTCCTGAATCATCTCGAATGTCTTGATGCCCGTGCGAATCGTCTTTCTGTCGGTAATTTTTCCATCATAAGTCAGGCAGACCTCAAAATCGTAAAGCGGTTGTCCACCCATCTCATTCGGCCACCAAAGTTTCGGATAGTCGATGAAAAACGGCATCTCAACGCTCTTATTATCAGTCAGGTTGAATTTCTTTTCCTGCAAAAGATTTCCTTCGGTGAACAATTGCAAAACGACGGAATGTTGCTTATGGATGTCCTTTTTTTCCAAACGCGATTGCAAGTCGACCAAGAGTTTCATCTCGGCCTTCGTATCGACAACATTTTTAGTGACCACATTCGCCGTGGCAATGCGTGCGCCCGAATATCCCACCAATTTGACAGGTTTCCAAATGCCCACATTCTTGTATTTCGGCGCCCAATCCCAACCATGCTGATAGGCGGCCTTTCGGCTCATGGCATACTTTTCCGGAAAACGCGGCATGGCCTCATCATAAAGCGCAAGCAGCGTGCTGTCATAACGCGGAAAACTGATTTCCAGCACATTGTCAATTTCACGAAGCGGATAAACCTCCAGGAAGGAATCGCGCACGGCTTCGATGGTCGAGCCTTTCACGGTACGCAACGGCACCGTCCACGAGCGGAACATGTTGTCGGAACGGAACAGCTTCTGCCCGTTCAAGACCACATCAGCGTAGGTGTCGATGCCTTCAAAAACCATGTCGATGAACTCGCTTTGCAGCATTTCCTTGTTGACATTGAAATGCAGCGTGTATTTCCAAGGATGGTCGGAAATCCAAAGCAAACCGTTCTCCACTTGACCAAAATATGGGTCGGGAATGATTCCGGCGGCAAACAAATCGGTCTGCACCACCGATGGCACGCTCACATTCAGGTTGATACCGAGCGTATCGCCAGTTAAAATCCAGCCTTCGGAAAGCTGTTGTTCCTTGACGGGATTCGTCTCTTCCTGACATGAGGCAAGCGCCAGAATCAAGATTGCAAACAGTATCAGTTTTCTTTTCATCACGATTTATTTTTAAGGTTATTATTCAAAATTATAAGCAAGTGTCCTGAAATAAACCACAAATTGAATCCTTTAATTTCGACTATTTCGACCAACTCAGCACCCGGCTCAATGAGCGGAGAATCAGATTGTTGAGCTTCGCTTGCTGAGCTTGTCGAAGCAACGAAGAACCGAAGCATCGGACTAAAAGCGTTCCAACCTTCATTCAGCAACGCCGTAACATCTGAAAAGGCAAAGGCACAAAATAAATTCCAAGAGCCTATACCATTTTCAACGATAAAGCGATGCGCTCCATGCTTTCGGCAACAATCGGTGCCATGAATCCAAAATCAAAGTTTCAAACCATCGACCCATTCGCCGATTATCTCTTTCGACGGGTTGCCGTTCAGCACACGGCCTTCGATGAATTTGGCCTTAGGTGCGCTGGGCTGAAGGTTTTCAACAGTCTTGCCGAAGCCGCTGCCGCCCGAAGTGGCGAAAAGCACGATGGTCTTGCCGCTGAAATCGGAGCTTTCAAGGAAAGTGTTGATGATGGTCGGAGCGACATACCACCAGATTGGGAAGCCGAGATAAACCACATCGTAATCGGCCATGTTGTCCATTTTTCCAGCAATGGCTGGGCGTGAAGCCTTGTCGTTCATCTCGATAGTGCTGCGCGAGTTCTTGTCTCTCCAGTCCAAGTCGGCGGCGGTGTAAGGCGTTTCCGGATTGATTTCAAAGAGGTCGGAATGGGTGACCTCGGCGAGGTTTTGCGCCACTTTTTCAGTCGTTCCAGTGGCCGAGAAATAGGCAACTAATGTCTTTTTATTCATAGTCTGTGCGTTAAGATTGATGCCTAAAAAGGCAATTGTGATGAATAATATAATGCGTTTCATAGGTGAAAAGTTTGCCGCAAAGATAAGGCACATAATGCAATTTTTTGCAAGCGTATGGAAAAATAATCTACTTTTGTCCATCAAAACACGAATCGACATGAGTATCAAGCAACATATTCCGAACTGCATCACTTGCTGCAACCTGCTTTCTGGCTGTCTATCCATCCTGTTCATGGGAGCCGGTATGCCCGTCAAGGCGGCCATCATGATTTTCGCCGCCGGCCTCTTCGACTTTTTCGACGGCTTTGCAGCACGGCTGCTGAACGCCCACTCCCCTATCGGCGGCGACTTGGACTCGCTTTCCGACGTAGTCTCCTTCGGCGTTGCACCAGGTTTCATCATGTACTGGCTGATGCTCAAGACGATAGCAGAGCCCATCATTCCTGTTGGCCCGTTCGACATTTTGCCTTTCATCGCCTTTTTGCTGCCTGTCTTTTCCGCCATCCGTTTGGCAAAATTCAATATTGACGACACGCAAAAGACCTCGTTCCGAGGCATTCCCGCCCCGGGCATGGCTATCTTTGTGGCCTCATTGCCCTTGGCCTTGGCGCAAGTCGGTCACCTCACTGACGGCAGCCTGCGTTTAGGTTACTGCATCGGCATTGTGCTGATTTTCTCCTTTATGATGGTGTGCAACCTGCGTTTCTTCTCCTTCAAAATGAAAAACGTGAAATGGAAAGGCAACGAAGTCCGTTTCATCTTCATTGCCTTGGCAGTCATCGGTTTCGCCATTTTCCGTTTCGTGGCACTGCCATTCATCATGATTGCCTACATCATCTTATCGATTCTCTTTGGAGAGAAGATGCAGTAAATAACTATAAAATAATAAGTTGAGATAATTCTAACAAATGTCAATTTTATAACACAAATTTCCACGAATTAACATGAATTTCCATAAAATAGCCAATCGGCTTTAATGAGCTATAAGCAGCCACCGACATTACAGGCATTGACAAATTTATGGAACTGTGAACAAGACGCAACAACTATTTCACCAAGTCATTGACGAAACGCCAGAACACATTAAAAGGCATCTATATACATTTAGGCCCAAACATTGGACGCAGAGCGGAAATCAAAGAATCCTCGACGAAGTCATGGAATACGCTCGCGTATTTCTTATTCGCTTAATTCGTATAATTCGCGGTCGAAAAAAAACAATCGTGGTTACAAATTGGATTGCAGTGTCCTTTCCTGCCGGACGTAGAGAAAGAACCGCGAAATCGCAGATTCAACGTAGTTAATCGGGCGAATCAAGCGAATGGGGCCTTGCTAACGCAAGTCCTTGCCTGA
>JAZQPN010000340.1:0-15705 GCA_045628585.1 Bacteroidales bacterium
CGATAGGCAACGCCATCGTTGTAAGCACGGAAAACCACGCTGTAATTGCCTTTGAAAGCCAATGTCATCTGGCAATAATGATTGTCAATCTCGTTGCGTTTGTAAAAGTTTGCCGCAATTTTTTCAGTATTTTCAACCGTCTTTTCCGATTTCATAATCGGCTTTTCGCCCAAAACGGTTCCATTGTCAAGTTTCATGGCAATGACTGATTCGGCAAGAACTACAGTGCCATTATGCGTTACGGAATAGGTCAGATTATCGCCAACTTTCACTTTTATGGTGATGTCTTTGTCAGGCGATTGCAAGGTGAATTGCTTCTGAGCAAAAAGATTTGCCGAGAGCAACAACATTACTGATAATACTAAGGTTTTGATTTTCATATTGTTATAATTTTGAATATTTTTATTTTTATTGGTTTTCAGTTTTCGGCTTATGGTTTTCAGTAATCAAAAAACCGATAACTGACGACTGAAAACTGAAAACCAAAATACATTTTTTATCCTTGAATTTCATTTTCTCCAGAAAGTCCTTGAGAATAAATTGATTAACGAAAACAATTCCACTCTGCCCAAAAGCATGAAAAGCATCAGCACCCATTTCCCGATTTGCGGAATGAAGGCGTAGTTGCAGTAAGGCCCGACTTTGCCCAACCCCGTGCCAGTATTACTCAATGTAGCTATGGAAGCCCCGAATGCCGTGTTGAAATCAAGGCCCAACGTGTGCAAAATGACGATACCTACGATAAAGACCAGAAAAAAGATGAAGACAAAAGTCATGTTCTTGTAGATGGCCTGTCTTGTCAAGGATTTCCCGTTGATTTTCACGGGAATAATCGCGTTTGGATGAATGAGTTTGCGCAATTCCACGAAGATGTTTTTCGAGAAAGCCAAATGCCGTTGCAGTTTTATGCCGCCCGAAGTCGAGCCCGAACAAGCACCGATAAACATAAGTTGAAACAGCAAAATCCAAAGGAAAACCGGCCATAAAGTGTAGTTGCTCACAAAGAAACCTGTCGTCGTGATGCACGAAACAACGTTGAAAAACGATTCCCTGAAGGCAGATTCAACGCTCATTTTCGATACAAAAATCAGTATCAAGGCAATGAATACGCTTGCGCCAATAATGTATCCGACGAAAGTCTTGAACTCTTCATCCTTGAAAATTGAAAACGATTTCCAGGAGAACGACAGCAGCAAAAGCGAGAAATTGCAACCCGAAATGGCCATGAAAATGGTTACGACAACTTGTGAATAATTGGAAAAAGCGGCCATATTTGCATCGCGTGTCGAGAAGCCGCCCGAGCAAATGCTGGTCATGGAATGGCACACGGCATCGTACCAATCCATATCGCCCCAATACAGTAATAAGGTTTCCAATAAAGTGAAAAACAAGTAGATAAACCATATTCTTTTCGCCGTGTGCATGATGCGCGGATGCAGTTTATCAGAAGTGATGCCGTTCATTTCGGAAATGAAAAGCTGCATTCCATTCATGCTTAGGAAAGGTAAAATGGCCACCGTGAAAACGATGATGGCCAAACCGCCCAACCATTGCGTCATGCTGCGCCAAAACAGGATGTCTTTTGCCACGGAATCGATATTGGTGAGCATGGTGGCGCCCGTAGTGGTGAATCCCGACAAGGCTTCAAAGAAAGCATCTGTGAAATTAGGCACGGCATTGCTCAGCAAAAACGGCAGGCCGCCAAACAACGACATCACCAGCCAAGAAATACAAACCACTACCACACCTTCGTGGTCAGTTGGTTTTACATCCTTGTAATTGCGTGTCGAGAAAACGAAAATAAAGCCCGCCATTAAGGTCAGTATGGCCGAAAAGGGGATACTAAAGGCGTTCATGCCGTGATGAAAATAAGACACGGGCACCACCAAAGACATGAAAAAGCCTTCGATGAGCAGCATGAAGCCCTCAATGCGGACAACGACGGGAATATTTAGTTTTAACTTGAAACTCATTCAATAAAAAAGTCTTTCGACCGCAGGAATGCCGCTCGGCAAAGCCAAAACGACAACGTGGTCATCAGTCTCAATTTGGAAATCTTCGGTTGCAATGTAGCTGTCGCCATCGCGCGTGATGCCGCAAATGATGGCATCGTCGGGCATCTGCAGTTGACCGATTGGCTTGCGTGTAACGGCTGCACCAGCACGGACTTCAAACTCAACAATGTCGGCGTCAATGCCGCTCAGGCATTTCAGCGACGAAACCTTGGCACCCAAAGTATATTTGACCATATAGCTTGCCGCAATCAGTTTCTTATTGATTATGGAGTCGATGCCAATGTTTTGCGAAATGTCTATATAATCGATGTTTTCGACCAACGCGATAGTCTTTTTCACGCCGAAACTCTTGGCTTGCAGGCATGTAAGGATGTTTGTCTCGGTGTTGTCGGTCACCGCAATGAAAGCATCCATATCCTTAATGCCTTCATCTTCCAGCAAATCGAGGTTACGCGCATCGGCATTGACCACCAAAGCATCCGAAAGATAATTGGTGAGTTCCATGCAACGGTCCTTGCTCTTTTCCAATATCTTGATATTCAAATCCTTTTCAAGACGTTTTGCCGTGATTCTGCCAACACGTCCGCCACCAACAATCATCACGTTATGTATGCTGATTTGTTTTTTTCCGCTCAATCGGATAATGTCCTTGATGGCGTGAGGCTTTGTAACGACATACACCATATCACCGATTTGGAAAACATCGTCGCCTTGCGGAATGAATGTGTTCTGACGGCGGTGAATAGCGGCTACGCGGAAATCAATGTGCTGGTATTGCGCATCAACCTCTTCGACCGTCTTGCCCAGAATTTCGGCTCCCGACTCCAGTTTCACCATGAAAAGCTGCAGTTTTCCGCCCGAAAAATCGTAGGTTTCAAGCGAAGCGTTTTGCTTTAGCAACGATGTAATTTCCTGAGCAGCAATATCTTCTGGAGAAAGCAAACCATCAATGCCCAAATCTTGGTACATGCGCCACACTTCGGGACTCAGGTTTTCCATCGTGTTGACGCGCGCAATGACTTTCTTGGCGCCAAGTTTCTTTGCCAAAATGCCCGTCAGCAGGTTGATGTGCTCGTCGTGAACGACCGAAATCACCAAATCGGCTTTTTTCACATTGGCGCGTTGCAGCACCGATGTCGAGGTTGAGTCGCCCGTAATAGTCATCAAATCGCTGTGCGATTCCACTAGTTTCAGCAATTCTTCGTGCGGGTCGACAATCGTAATGTTGTGATTGCTACGCACTAAAGCCTCTGCCAAATGCAAACCGACTTCGCCATCGCCGGCAATAACTATATCCATATTCCTTTCTATTTAGGCTGCAAGTTTAGAAAAAAAACGCTTGCTGCGCTCAAAAAACATTTCTTTTTACCTTTGCACATCCAAATCAAGCGATATGTCAGTAATAAAAAACATGGCTTTGCACTTCGTCGGCAACAAACAGGCCGAAGAAGGTGTCATCTGCTCAAAAAGCCTTCTCTCCACCAACGATGAGATGCGTAACATCCTGCATGAGTATTTTTTGCAGGTTTTTCTTGCCGAGGAACAGTTTCATTTCATTCACGAATCGGATTTGAAATATAACGAGGTTTATGGCATGGTCAGTGAGATTTTTGACGATCCTGAAAGCCTGTATATCAATTCGGTAAAACTCGCCAAGCATCTTTATGAGAAAAGTGACCACCCGAAGATCAAGGCGGGCGAGTTCTATGTGGTTCATTTCACCGATTGCAGCATCGGCGGCAACCATTGCGATGCCATCGGACTTTTCAAATCGGAAAACAAGGACACTTTCCTTCGCGTTTGGACCTCGGAAGAAGGTCTCGATCTCACGCCCGAACAAGGCATCAACACCAAGAAACTCGACAAAGGCTGCCTGATTTACAATTTGGAACGCGAGGACGGCTTTCTGGTCACCATTGTCGACAACACCAACCGCAGCGATGCCCATTTCTGGACCGACGATTTTCTGCATGTTTTCCAAAAAGCCAACGAATATTTCCACACCAACACAGTGCTTTCCTTGACCAAGAATTTCGTCACCAAGGAGTTGCCGCAGCAATTCGAGGTCTCCAAAGCCGACCAAGCCGATTTACTCAACCGCTCCGTGGCTTTCTTCAAAGAAAAGGAGACTTTCGATATGGACGAATTTGTGAACGAAGTGATAGAGCAACCTGCTGTCATTGAGAGTTTTCACAAGTTCAAGGACAATTACGCCCAGCGCGAAGACATTGAGATTGCCGACAATTTCGAAATCAACGGGACGGCAGTGAAAAAGCAGGCGCGTGCTTTCAAAAGCGTCATCAAACTGGATAAGAATTTCCACATCTACATCCATGGCGACCGCGACCTGATCGAACAAGGCGAAGACGAAAAGGGAAAGTTTTACAAGGTGTATTATAATAAGGAACTATAGGGACGCACCCGTGCGTCCGCCAAAACGGAACATGCGCACGGGCGCATGTCTTTCCGGCATCTTTTCCGGGTTTCACTCCCCAAATAGTCCACTATTCTTCATTGCAAAACAAGAAAAAACTGCTCGAAAATCTAACGCAAAATCCTATAAAACAAATCAAAACAGCGTTTAAATTAAAAAAACCTTATTTTTGCAGCGTAAAATCAAGTAAGAAAATGAAAAACAACACAAAAACTATCATTTTGGCATTGTTTGCCATTGTTATCACCTCATTGACAGGGTGCGCTCGTGACGAAAACATTACGGTCTCACATGATACTTTGTGGTTTTCGGAAGAGGCAAGTTCGCAAACCATAGAAATCACAACGGATTGCTCTTGGTCGATTGAGATGAATGGTGACGCTTCGTGGCTCTCGGTTTCACCAATGTCGGGTAAGAAATCCCCAAACGGAACTACGCTTACTGTTTCGGTTTCGGAATATGAAGGTGATGGCTATCGCCCAGCTTCCTTTACGATAAAATCAGCTAGAGGCAGAGCTAATGTTACGGTGAACGTTTCTCAAAATGTGGTTGAATTTTCCAGCATCATCAACACCATTTACGGCGTGACGAAAGAAGAGCAGTGGAACACCGATTTCTATGGCAATGTGATTGCGGATTCCTATCAAGAGTGGTCTTTCAATCCTCACGACACGACCACAGGCTTCACCATGTATTTTGCAGAGGAAGGCTTTGGCGTTCAGGTAGACAGGTTTCACACGCCACATGTGTATTATAATACATTCCACTACAATTATGATAATGTAACGCGTATCCTTCATATACAATTTGACTTGGTCGATACAACCCAAACCGAAATCTATGATGAAAGGGTTTTGACGGCCACCGAAAGAAAGTTCCGTTTCGAGCAGGAATTCGAGCCAAATTGGTGGGAACGTACCGAAATGACGAAAATCGGCACCATCGATTCACAGGCAAAGAAAATCATCGACCGAGCCATGGTCAAGCGGAAAGAAAGCGGACCGATTTTCAATTTGGATTAACTTTATCAGAAAAACCTTATTTTTGCAGCGTAATAAACAGAAAAAAATGAAAAGTAACATCAAAACTATCATTTTGGCAATATTTGCCATTGCTTTCATCTCACTGACGGGATGCCGTAAAAAGGAAACAATTCAAGTGTCACACGATACCTTGTGGTTTGCAACTGATGCAAGTTCACAGACAATTGATATTACAACCGATTGCGCTTGGTCAATCGAAAAAAACGGTGATGCCCGGTGGTTTACTGTTTCGCCTATGTCGGGTGAAGAATCTCCGAATGGAACAACACTTACCATCTCGGTTCAGGATTTTGAAGGTCAGGACTATAGGGCCGCCTCGTTTACCATCAAATCAGCCAAGGGCAGAGCCAATGTCACGGTGAACCTCTCACAGAATGTGGTTGAATTTACCAGCATTATCAATACGGTTTATGGCGTAAAGAAAGTCGAACAGTGGAATACCGATTTCTATGGAAATATGATTGAAGATTCTTATATGAGCGCCGATTTTAATCCGCGCGACACCACGGATGGTTTCACCATGTATTTTGTAGAAGGTGGCATAGGCGTCCAGGTGGACAGATATCATGATAGCACGGTCTATTATCCTTTCCATTACAACTACGATAATGTCACCCGTAATCTTCACATTGAGTTTGAATTAATCGACACCACACAAACGGAAATCTACAACGCCAGCGTGCTGACGGCAACCGAAGGCCTGTTCCGTTTCCAGCACGAATACAAGCCAAATTACTGGGAACGTGCCGAGATGACCAAAGTCGGCACCATTACGCCGCAGGCAAAGGGCATCATCAATCGTGCCTTAACCAAGAGAAAGGAAAGTGGCCCGATTTTCAATTTGAACTGATAAAACAAAAAGTGAACGAGGCGACTTGTTCACTTTTTTTCTACGTCAAATGAGCATTAAGCTTTTCCGACATATTGCATTGTTTGGCATATCTGTCTACCTCGTTTCGCTGATACTCATCAGTTTGCTTTTCCGAGATTATGCCATGCAGCCGTTATGGATGGCTTGGGGCGTGGGCGAAGTGCTGTTTTTCTTCCTGCTCTCGTGGCTTTTTTATTCGCGCTGGAAGCAGGACGACACGAAGCGTTTTCTCCGAAAAGTGTTTTTCGTTGCCTTGGGCATCCGAATCGTTTATGTGGTGCTGATGTGCTTCTATTTCTATTATCAGACAGGCGCTCCTTTTGAATATGATGCCGCCGACAGCATGAGTTATCATGCCAAAGCCGTTTACCTTGCAAAATGTCTCAAAGCAGGCTATTTCAAGTATATCTTCCAATATCTGAACGCCTTCACCATGGGCTATTCCGACCAAGGCTACACGCTTTGGCTGACCTTGCTTTATTTGGTTTTTGGCGATAACATTCTGATTCCACGGCTTTTCAAGGCCTTGATGAGTACCTATATGTGCGTGGTTCTCTTCAGATTAGGCACACGCACTTTTGGTGAAAGAACCGGAAAATTGGTCGCCGTGTTGTGCGTTTTCATGCCCACTTTCATACACATTTGCGGTCTGCATCTCAAGGAATGTGAAATGATTTTTTTGACTGTCTGGACCGTTGAACGTATGGATTATGTAATCCGTTCAAAAAAATACACCTTTTGGAACATTGCTTTTCCAATCATCCTGACCGCCTTGACTTTCGGCATGCGCACCATCATCGGCATCACCTTGATTTTTGCTTTCGTCGTGTTTGTCGTCATCTCCGATGGCTTGGTGAACAAACGCACGAAAATCGTTGCAGTTTCGGCGGTTGCCGTGGTGTTTTTCGCCTTTCTGTTTTCACCGGTCGGAAATGAGATGCGGAAGATTTACCGATTGAAATTCACCGACAAAAATTACAACGAGCAGAAATACGAGAAATTAGGCATGAAACACAGCGAGTTGGTGAAGAATGTCTTCATGGCGCCAGGCGCTTTCGTGTTGCCGTTTTCATCGATGGTGGAAGTTTCGAATGACAACCAGAAGCTGATGAATGGCAGCATGTTCGTAAAGAATCTGCTGGCTTATTTCGCAATGCTGGCCATCGTGATTGCTTTCAGAGACAAAAAATGGCGCAATTTCAGCCTGATTGGAGCCTACGAGTTGGCTTATCTTTTTATGATTATGTTTTCTTTTGCTGCCAATTCCGAGCGTTATCATGAACCTGCAATACCATTTATCCTATTGATGTCAGCCTATAGCATGACAAGGCTAAAACGCAAGGAATTAAGATGTTACTACGTTTATTGCGTGCTGTTGGTCGTTGCACTTGTCGGGTGGAACTGGCTCAAACTTTCATCACGAAATCTTTATTGATGCTTCTTTTTTAGAAAATTTTTGCCCAATGACTTGCATAATAGAAAAAATGTGTATCTTTGCAGTCGCAAAAGGGTACCTTGCCCGAGTGGTTAGGGATCGGTCTGCAAAACCGGGGACAGCAGTTCGAATCTGCTAGGTACCTCACAAAGCCTGCTGATTTTCAGCGGGCTTTTTTGTTACATGCTCAACCTGAGCATTGCACAATTGATGCAAGACACAGAATCAGCACCTTGGCATATATTGCAACCCAAAAATAGCGAATCCTGCAATTGACAACATTTTTGCAGGTGCTGTGATTGCATCCTTACAATCGTTTGATGATATTCGTGGTTGAAAATCCTTCCACCAAATCGATGGTCAGAACCTTGCCTCCTTTGGCGATGACGATGTCGTAGCCGACTATTTCCTCCGGCTTGTAATCGTTGCCTTTCACCAAAATGTCGGGCTGCACCTGTTTGATTAATTCGTAAGGCGTGTCTTCGTCAAAGAAAACGACAGCATCGACAAACTGAAGTGCCGAAAGCAGTAAAGCCCTTGATTTTTCGTCGTTTACGGGACGGTTTTCGCCTTTCAAACGTTTCACCGACGCATCGGTGTTCAGGCCGATAATGAGTTTGTCGCCCAAATCGGCGGCTTGCGCCAGATATTCCACATGACCGCGATGCAGAATGTCGAAACAGCCGTTGGTGAAGACTATGGTTTCCCCTGCCGAACGCCATTCGGCGAGTTTCGTCTCCAACGCTTCGCGTGAAAGCAGTTTATTCTTGATTGTTGTCAGCGTTTTCATTTGACTTATTCTTTTGGTCTTCAATCGGTTGGAAAGAAAAATAACGGTTGAAGAAATAACTGAAGAAAACCGAAATGACGGAAATCATGATGTAGGACAACACCGGCATGATGTGGAAGAAATCGACGAAACATTTCAAGCCGCCGTAAACCAGGAATGTGTTGCACATGGTGACGGCAAAATAACGGAAAAACTGTTTTCCTTGGGTCAGGTTCGATTGTGAAAAAGTGATGTTGCGTTGCAGCCAAAAGCCAGTGACAAAAGTGATAGGCCATTTCAGCACCAAAGTCGCGATGTGAGGCGTGAATGCCACGAAACCCAAATCCCAGACGTTGCCCCTAAAAATGAAATGATAAATGAGGTAATACAAAATCCAGTCGATGACGAGATTGAGGCCGCCCATGAATCCGTAACGGAAGAACAGGAGGCTGAAATAGCGCTGGAAAGGCGGATAGAAGAAGTCGACAAACTTCCAGATTTTTTCCTGCAAATTCTTTTTCAATCCTGTCGTCATGATCTTGTAATAAGGTTGCAAATTTAGGAAATATTGCCGATTAAATCCAAATCACTTCAAAATTGGCAAGCAAACGGTTGGCTTTTTCCTTGTCGTCGGTGAAGCCCAGCACATAGCCGCCGCCACCCGAACCGGAAATTTTCACACCGAAATTGAAATCATGGTTTTGTTCAAAAAGCCGCAGGGTGTTTTCCGTAATCATTGGGCGCAGGAAATGCAGTTGTGTCTTGGTGAGCTGTGCCAAAGAATTGAAAAACGCCTCATTTGCGCCATCAATGAGATGATTGATGCAATTCGTCACATGAGGCACGTAATCCCGCTGAAATGCGCTTAAAAACGCCTCGTCCTGCCTTTTTTCCTTGAAATGCTGAACCAAAGGCCGCGTGTTGCTCTTGATTTTCGTGTCAATCAGGCAAACATGAATGTCCTTTTTCAGAAAACCGGCATCAACGAGTTCGACACCTTGCGGTGAAATGCGGAAAGGCTTGCCCAAATAACATTGCAAAGGATCGATACCCGAACTGCTGCCGTGGAAATAACTCTCCATTTGACCGAAAATGGATTTCAACTCCATCAAGTCATTAGTATGCAGTTTGGCATAACGGTCGTAAACCGCAGCCACCAAAGTTCCCGAACTGCCCAAGCCATAACCAGATGGAACATTTGAACTCAGGTTCAATCCAAAGTTCAAATCCCTTGACAAGGCATCAATATCAATAGAAGCAGAAATATTCTTTATATCAGCAAGATAATCACGGAAACGACAAATGCTTTCATTCGATTTTTTTGCCCTCGGCATGGTGAGCTTGCCCAATTTCCAGCGAGCCGAAAACTGCTGCAAGGGAACCATCAGGGCCGTGGCATCGAATATCATGGAATATTCGCCGAAAAGAATGACTTTGCTATAATAGAGCGTCCTCATTTGAGTTACGGGTTATGGAATGAAAAAGTTCAAAATCGTTCAAAAGTTAAAAATGAGATTCCCGTCCCCGCCTTCGCGAGGAGGACGGCGGGAATGACGGCCTCAAAAAGGCCGTCTAAAAAAACCAAAAGTCAAATTGTCTAAAAGTCAAAAAAGTCAAATCTTTAAATATTAGATCTTTGAATTTTAAATTTCTCTGTTTATGAGTTGGTTTCAAGCATTGATTTTAGGTCTGGTTCAAGGCCTTACGGAATATTTGCCAGTGAGCAGCAGCGGTCATTTGACCATCGGCCAATACCTGTTTGGCATTGATGGCGAAGGTGCTATGGATTTCGAGATTATGGTTCACGTGGCAACGGTTTTAAGCACCTGCGTCATCCTTTGGAAGGAAATCGTGTGGCTGTTTAAGGATTTGTTCAAATGGCAGTGGAACGATGGCACAAAATACGTTGTCAACATACTGATTTCCATGATTCCCGTGGGCGTTGTCGGTCTTTGCTTCAACGACCAGATTCAGGCCATTTTCGATTACGACCGTGTTGGCGCTCAGTTTGGAAATCCTATTCTTTTAGTCGGCATCTGCCTGTTGGTCACGGCTTTGCTGCTGACTTTCTCTTATTTTGCCAAGCCGCGCCAAAAGGAAAACATTTCGCCATTGCACGCATTTATAATAGGTATCGCTCAAGCGGTGGCTGCTTTGCCAGGACTTTCGCGCTCGGGCAGCACCATTGCAACGGGTCTGCTTTTGGGCAACAAGAAGGAAAAATTGGCCCAGTTCTCGTTCCTCATGGTGATTCCGCCGATTTTGGGTCAGGCTTTGCTTGATGCCAAGGATATGCTTTTCCCTGACGCAGAGGCTGTTGCGCAGACTGCATCAACGTCGACTGCCGCTTTAATAGTTGGTTTCATCGCTGCTTTTATAAGCGGTTGTTTTGCCTGCAAATGGATGATTAACCTTGTGAAAAAAGGCAAGTTGATATGGTTTGGCGTTTATTGCGCCATCATCGGTGTTTTGGCCATTGTCTTACCTTATTGCTGCTAAATGTATAACTTTGAAGAAGGCGAGGTCATCCTCCTCGACAAACCCATTGACTGGACGTCGTTCGATACGGTGAATTTCATCCGTGCCTTAATCAAGCGTTTTTACGGAATCCGCAAACTGAAAGTCGGTCACGCCGGCACGCTCGATCCTTTGGCGACGGGTCTGCTCATTCTTTGCACGGGACGGAAAACAAAGCAGATAGAGGAATATCAGGCAAAGATAAAGACTTACACAGGCACGATTCTTTTAGGTCAGACCACGCCGACTTTCGACCTTGAAAGCGACCCCGATGCTTTTTTTTCGACGGAAAACATTACGGCGGAGCAAATCGACGCAGCAAGAAAGAAATTCATCGGCGACATCAAGCAGTATCCGCCGAAATATTCCGCCATCAAAATCAAGGGTAAACGCGCTTTCGATTATGCCCGTTCCGATGAGGAAATCGAACTGAAAGCCCGCGACATTCATATTGAGGATTTCAAACTTAGCACGGAGCGTTTCCCCGAATTGGATTTTGAAGTAACCTGCAGCAAAGGCACTTACATCCGTAGCCTCGCCCACGATTTCGGCAAGGAACTGGGCAATGGTGCCTGCCTGAAATCGTTGCGCCGCACGCGCATCGGCGATTTCAAGGTGGAAGATGCCTGGCAGCTCGAAGACCTAAAGCAGCACATTATTGACACGGGTGATGCGTTTCGGGCGATGAAGGTTGCCGAAGCGGAGAAAAACAAAAGCTGATTTTAATTGATAGTTCATGCCTTGGCATGTCTCGGTGCTTATGTCCTTAAAACATAGGATGTTGCGCCCGTATTACAGTTTGTGTCAACTAGCGAAACACAGACTTAAATCAAAAGACGAGAGACTCTGAATCTCTCGTCTTTAATTGATTATGAATCAGATGCGGTATTCCTGCCCTCACAGGAATGACAAGCGTCTCAACATCATTTTGTCAGGAAATTCATCACATTGTTATCAATGCGCTTGGCTAAATCTTCCGAATCGGCGGCCTTTTCGAATTTTTGTCCAGTCACTTTTTCGTAGAGTTCGATATAACGGTCGGAAACGCTGTCGACGTATTCAGGTGTCATTTCTGGCACTTGCTGGCCTTCCTTGCCTTGGAAACCGTTGGCCATCAGCCATTCGCGGACAAATTCCTTTGAAAGCTGGATCTGAGGTTCGCCTTTTGCAAAGCGTTCTTCGTATTGGTCGGCGATGAAATAGCGTGATGAGTCGGGTGTGTGGATTTCATCCATCAGGTAGATTTGGTCGCCAATCTTGCCGAATTCATATTTTGTGTCGACAAGGATAAGTCCCTGTTTGGCAGCGATTTCGGTTCCGCGCTGGAAGAGTTTGCGCGTGATGGCTTCAATCTGTGCGTAGTCGCTTTCGCTAATCAGTCCTTTGGCGATGATTTCTTCGCGTGAAATGTCTTCGTCGTGACCTTCTTCGGCCTTTGTGGTAGGCGTGATGATTGGTTCGGCGAAACGCTGATGTTCGCGCATTCCGTCAGGAATCTGCACGCCGCAGATGGTGTGCTGGCCGCTCTTGTAGGTGCGCCATGAGCTGCCGGTGAGGTAACCGCGGATAATCATCTCGATTGGGAAAGGCTTGCAGAGCTTGCCCACAGTGACCATCGGGTCGGGTGTGGCGAGTTTCCAGTTCGGCACAATGTCGGTGGTGGCATCAAGGAACATGGATGCTATCTGGTTGAGTACCTGTCCTTTGAAAGGAATGCCTTTGGGCAGAATGACATCGAAGGCGGAGATACGGTCGGTGGCAACCATGACCATATATTCGTCGTTAATGAAATAACAGTCGCGGACTTTGCCGTGATAAACCTTGGTCTGGCCAGGGAAATTGAAATCTGTTCTTGTTAATGCTTTCATTTTGATATGTTTAGTGATTGTTGATGTTTTTTCAAGGTGCATCCCTACGGGATGAGGAAAGATGGTTGGGTTTAGTTTTACCGAACGATGCATCCCTATGGGATGCTGTTGGTAGGTTGTTGTAGTTTGCTTGTAGTTGAGCTTAACATTTCATGGGTGTTTGTTCGATAAAATGATTTAGGAGGAATATAAGATATTTCGAAGTATGTTGTTGGAATTGATTTGCTGCCGGACACAGCATCCCGTAGGGATGTTCGTTCGGTAGAATGGTATGTGGGAATGTAAGGCATCCCGTAGGGATGCGCCATCATATTATCATTCAACAGGTTGGAAAATATATTTTTTGTCATATTCAATTCCAAATTTATCCAAGAAATCAATGTATTCTTCCGTAAATGTTTTCTTTTTATGATGTTCTTCTTGTGTTTCTATATAATTGCAAACGGTAGGGATTTGACTTTTGCTGTATGAAAATGCTCCGAATCCTTCTTGCCATGAAAATTTACCACGAACAAGCCGGTTGGCATTAATCCAAGCAGAAGAATCTCTTTTGACCTCTTGCATGAGCTGGGATAACGATTCAGTGGGACGATAGCCAAATAGGATATGGATGTGGTCGCTGACACCGCCAATGGCCAGAACTTTATGCCCATTGTTCTGAATAATGGAAATGATGTACTGATAAAGCCGGTCTTTCCAGCTTTTGTCTATCAGTGAAATTCTGTTTTGGACAGCGAAAACTACATGGATATGAATCTGTGTGTAGGTGTTTGGCATTTCTGTTCCTTATTATTTGTGCATTCTTAGGATGTTTATTTGCTTTCTTCTTCGCTTGTCGCGGCATGGTGCCGTTTGTAGGCGTTCACAATGTCGGTGACGAGTTTGTGACGCACCACATCCTTTTCGTCAAGCATGATGAAATCAATGCCTTCCACGTCCTTCAGCACTTCCATGGCTTGCGGCAAGCCGGATGGCGTTTTTGGCGGCAGGTCGATTTGCGTGATGTCGCCGGTGACAATGAATTTTGCCGAGCGTCCCATGCGGGTGAGGAACATTTTCAGCTGGCTGCGCGTGGCATTCTGCGCTTCGTCGAGGATGACGAAAGCATGGTCCAAAGTGCGGCCGCGCATGAAGGCCAAAGGCGCAATTTCGATGGTGTGGTCTTCAAGATAGCCTTCCAGTTTTGCCGATGGAATCATGTCGCGCAAGGCATCGTAAAGCGGTTGCAGATAGGGGTCGAGCTTGTCTTTCAAATCGCCAGGAAGGAAACCGAGATGTTCGTCGGCTTCGACGGCTGGGCGCGTCAAGATGATGCGTTTCACTTGGCGGGCTTTCAAGGCGCGCACGGCCAGGGCAACGGCGGTGTAGGTTTTTCCCGTTCCGGCAGGACCGATGGCAAATATCAGGTCTTTTTTCTCCGAAGACTGCACCATGCGTTTCTGGTTGGCGGTGATGGCTTTGATAGGCGTTCCGCCGCGTCCAAAGACCAAGACATCGCTATCGAAAAGCTGACGTTGGATTTCGGTATCGTTATTGGCAAGCATCACTTTTTCAACATCTTGCTCGCCAATCTTTCCGTTCCTTTCGAGTTGCAGCACCAACATTCCGTAGCGGCTGATGAAAAAATCAATCTCGTCTTCTTCGCCCATCACCTTCATGAAATCGCCGCGCGCAATGATTTTCAGCTTCGGGAAAAGTTCCTTTACCTTGTTCAGATACTTGTCGTTAGGGCCATAAAGCTCTTTTGGATCCACATTTTCTATCTGTAAAATCTGTTCTGCCATAGTGGAATTATTTTGCGCAAAGATACAACAGATTTATCCCTATTTTGGTTTTTTCCGAATAAAAACAAAAAAATAATTCTTTTCTTCCCGATATTCGCGATAAATGATATATTTTTGCGATTTGGAAAAACACAAAACAAAGTAATGGCGATTATCACATTAACAAGCGATTGGGGAACCACCGACTATTACATGGCAGCGGTGAAAGGCACGATTTTGTCGCTTTTGCCCAATGCCATCATTGTTGATGTGACGCATAACATCGAGCCTTTCAACATTGCTCAGGCTGGTTTCACCCTGAAAAACTGCTACAAGAGTTTTCCGGAGGGCACCATTCACATCATAGGTGTAGAGACCATCGAGTCGTGCGAGCATCCGCATGTCGTGGTGAAGGCCGAAGGGCAGTATTTTATCTCCACCGACAACGGCATTTTCAGCCATATTCTCGACGGAAAATACGATGAAGCGGTTTATATCGACGTGCCGCAAGACACTGATTTCTTTACATTTGCCACCCGCGACCGCTATGCAAAAGTTGCTGCCATGATTGCCAACGGCGAACCTTTGTCGAACATCGGGGCAAAGCGCGAGAAACTGAATGTGGGCGGTGCTTTCTGTGCCGTTGCCAAAGGCAATGCCATCGAAGGCGTGGTGATGCACATCGATTCGTATGATAACCTGATTACCAACATTTCGAAGGAAATGTTTGAAAATGAACGGCGTGGCCGCAATTTCTCCATCAAGGTGAAAGGCGAGCTTTATACCGTTGAGGAGATTTCCGACAGCTATTTAGATGTCGATGTGGTTGATTTGGTGGCCATTTTCGGAACGCATGGCTTCTTGGAACTGGCACTCAATCAGGCAAAACTGGCTTCGCTTTGCGGCATCGAGCAAGGCTCAACCATCAAGGTCGTGTTTTACGATGAAAACGATGCCAATCCAAACGATTCAGGATTGTTGTTCTAAGCT
>JAZQPN010000341.1:0-31120 GCA_045628585.1 Bacteroidales bacterium
CTCAACAGTGGCGAAAGTGTCTGAGCTCGGTATTTCTTCCCTGATTTCCTCGGCGATCGCGTCAACCTCGTCGCGCGTGTAGGTCTTGTCGCTAACTATTTGCTCGATTTGCGTCTCTAAATTCTCTATGTCGCTTTCGGATGTGATACCACCGGCGCTCGGTGACTGTTCTATAACAAGATTGAAGTTAGCCGTTGAAACGCTGGCGTCGCTGTCCTTAATAGTAATCTCACCGCACGCGATACCCGAAACGGCGCACATTTGCTCTGTCGTTTCGATTATTACATACTTGTCAGCTGTGTTGTTGACTTCATACTCGCACACGGTCCCGTCGGGTTTTCTGACCGTCACCGTTATAACCTCGTCGCCTGTAAGCTCGTAAGCGGTCGCACCCTCGTAGAGATAAAATCGAATTTGCCTACCGATGTCGAACTGAGAAGCGTAAACGCTTGGCGGTTGCTTTCCCGGTATTAAATCTAATTTGCTTGCTTCCATTTAATATGCCTCCTGTGTTAATTTGTGAGCCATGTGCCAACAAACTCAATTGCCGCCGACGAGCTCAACGTGATCGCGTTGCCTAACGGGTAGCAACTAAACGTGCCGTCAGCACGGATATACATACACGCGAGCAATCCAGCTCCGATAAAGCCATAAAGATATATAGGCGTTACGGGTAAATAACTCGGGTTGGTGATTCCGTCGCAGATTGTACCCGTTGAAGCTGTCGAGCCAGCCGACACGCTCCCGCCGCTTCCCTTTAAGAAGAAGCGTGCTTGCACGACATTGCCCGCTTGCCTAATAGAACTGCTTGAACCTGTAAAGAAGTTCCACGCTCCCGACGAAGAACCGCGCCACGTGGGGCTTGTAACCGCGTGCACGCCCTCAATAGTTGGTGCCACCAACTTTTTACAGGTCAACACGCCCGTTTGCCCTAGTGCGACAATGCTCTCGCGGTGCTGGTTGTCGAACAGATATAAAATGCCGTCACCGCTTCCGCTTCCGACACTTAATTGCGCGACGCTCACGTCGTTAGTGTTCTTTATATACAGACCGCCATATTGCCCCGTCTGCATTGTTATTGCGTCCGTGCCGCCGTCGTCAGTCATTGAGAATGTTGCGCCCGAGCTGTTACACTCCATGTTCACGCGCGATTCACAAAGGTTGTTTTGCAAATCGAGTAATGAGCCTTGTGTGCCGCCCTCTAATCGCGCATAACCCTTTAAGCTCAAATATGAACTTTGTGTGTTGGCGTGTGACAAAGTGGCATAAGTGCCGCCGCCCTCGTCAATGAGGTTAAACGAGCTAATCGCGTTTAAGTCGGTCATTTTTACCGACCCCGTATCGAAGTCAATTTCAAAACAGCCATTATTATCTGCGATTTTACCCGTTTTAATCAGGCTCGCGTTAATATATCCGTCGTCATCCAGCACGACCCAATAATCTTGCGATTGATAGCCACTACGCGAGTAATAAAGCCCGCCGAGATCGAACCGCCACAATTTCGACGCGGTTTCTATGCTCTGCGTGTTCATTATAAGAAGCTCGTCGGGTGCGCCGTCTCCGTCTATGTCGTGTAACACGACGTTGCCGCCGGCGTTTCCTGTTATCTTCTTGCCCTCTGCGTTCGCTATCTGCGCAACCTGTGCCGTTGTCGGTGTGTTATCAATCTTGGCGCCCTGTGTGCTTACGGTGTCAGCTATATTCGTCTTGCTATCTCCGAATGTGCATGAGGTGTAACGCTCTTCGAGAACATCCCACGTTGTTTTTATGCACTTCGTTGTGAGATTAAGCCCAAGCGCTTCAAAGATAATATGCACCGTGTCGCACAAGTCGACGCGCTCTTTTAAGTTGCTCAACTGCACAAAATTAAGCGTTATTGAGTTAGTTATTGACGTCAGCGAATTGCGATTGTTTTCTATATACCGCAAGCACGCGTTATTAACCTGTGATTTATAGCTGTTCAACGGGTCATAATTCTCAAAGTCCACTTGATCGCTAAAATCAATAGCAACTTCGCGCGGCGTGTCGAGCACAAGCCCCGTGTTCCTTACATCCCCGTATATAACTGTGTTGTCGGTTTGGTTAACGGCGTAAGGGTGTATAGCTGTAACCAGATTGTCAATGTCAATCGTCTGACTTAATTCTGTGAGGTTTTTCCCGTAGCGAATAACAACGCCCCTATCGGTACCACGATTTGAAAGAAAGTAACAATTGAAATTATCGTAGTGCCAATCAGCCGTGCCGTATACATCGAGCAAGCTCCCAGCTTTGCCACCAAACCACGAACGCACGGAGCTCGGCACGTCAATATTAAAATCGCGTGTAACTTCCTTGTCTGTCGATATGTGGAAAGCACCGGCGGAGCCGTTTAGTAGTATGCACGCCATAGCGCAACTATACGCCGCACCTTGTTCGATAACTTTTCCCGATAGGTCGTAGCTTATGTGCTGCGCATTGACTTCAAACTTGCCGTTTATATTCTTTCCGACTTTATAAACTCTGAATAACTGCGGGTTATCAGAGTAGTTCGGTTTTGCTTTGATGATCGCGTTCGGTACGATTTCGCCCGCGTGTATTCCGTTGGCGGCGTAGCTCATAGTTAACTCGTATGCGCCGTTACGCTCTTCCGTTACCGAGCAAGAAATACAATCAAGGACGCCAACGCCGTAATTATCAGGCACGACGCCCTCGGTAACTGTTCTATACAATATGGGCTTCATAGCTCGTAAAACCTCGGTGTAATATATAGATCATTTGCTGTTGTGCTTAATGTGATGACATTTTCGCCCGGTTTTAAAGTCGGGAACTCACCGCTTATTAAGCTGTTCGCGTTTGTGCCGTCAGCAAAGTAGGCGTTTTGTTCGTAGCAATCAATCACTAACACTCTGTTTTGTTGCGGTTGCGCGTGCATTGTTACGCCATTAACAGAAATATTAACGGCTGTGCTTCCGGCGATTCTAATTAGCGGCTTTGCTATGTGCGTAGTTGGATTAACAACTGTCCCGCCGTCGCTCTTATCAATCTCGGTTGCTCCGTTTTTCAAAAATCTTTCAGGGCGGCACGCAAATGTAATCGTGCCCGTGCCAGCTTCGTTCATTACGCTTTCGAAATTGTCGCCGCCGCTATAATATGCAAGGCGGTAAAAATCAGGCTCGAAGTCATCTTCGAGCCTTGCATATCCGTTAATTGAAAGTAAGTAAGAAACAAACTCCGCAACCTTACTCGACACGCTGGCGCGATCGTGCAAGCACGCGACCTTATAGCTCCGCTTTGTGTCCTCGTAGGCGTCCTGTTGGAATATTATTGCGCCGTTTCGCCCCGGCACATTGTAAACTGTCGTTTTTCTTGTAGGCATATCAAAAGCGGGTGCGTCGGTGATTACCATGCCAAAATCACGCGACGACTTCCCGCCAAACGTAAAAAGCCCGTAGGCTTTCGTTTGCAAATTATTAGGCATATACCGCACCCCTCCGTCTTGTCATTTCGCCCAGCTTGTCGGCGATAGCTTCCGCGAGTGTCGTTTCGCTCTGTCCCTCGGCACCGTATACGTTAATCGAAATATTACCGCCGTAATTATTATTAACTTCGTTGCCGGTGAGAACGCTTGACGGTTGCGGCGCGTATGCTTCAACGCTTGCCGTCATATTGCCGGTGAGCTCGCTGGCTCTGTCGATTATGTCGCCCTCTACGGCGTCCATTTCATCAACGAAACCGATTGCGAGACCGTCAGCAAGGTAACGACCGACTTCCTTTTTCCAAACTTTGGAGGGTGACGCAATACCGAACACCTTTTTAATAGCACTCGTGATCGCGCTGCCCATGCTCGCAATCTTCTGCTTTACCCAACCGATTTTGTCGTTGATACCGTTCCAAAGTCCCTCAACGAGATTTTTACCGATACTAACAACCTTGCTGGGCAATTCCTTAATTTTGTTAATGCACTGCGTTACGAACTCTTTGATTTTGTTCATAGTGTTCGATATGCTTGTTTTTATCGCGTTAAAGCCGTTTGAAAATGACGTTTTAAGGTTTTCTATCCAATTAGTAAAGGTCGTTTTGACGTTGTTAACCAAGTTGGTTATATTCGTCTTTACATTCGTGCCCCACTCTTTTATTTTTTCGAGCACGTTGCCGATACCCTCGGCAACTTTCGGGACTATCCACGATAGAAAATCACCAAGCAAATTGCCTAGATTCTCAATAACGCCAACCACAAAATCAATTATCTCAGGAACGGCGTTAATCAATGCCACAACAATTGCGCCGATGATTGTCAAACAAGCCTGAACCAAAAGCTCGATGTTTTCGGGAGCCGTCAGCGTTGTTACTACGTCGCCGATTATTTGCACGATTGCCGGTAATAATATCGGCAAAAGCAAAGCAAATTGTTCGACGAGCTGGCTGCAAAGTTGCACGACGCCGTTAACAAAATTAGTAACGTTGTCGCCCTCTGACAGCCAAGTAACAAGCCCCATAACTACTTGCCCTAAACCCGCAAGCAATACCGGCAAGGCTGTAAAAATTGCACTTGCCAAGCCTTGAAGCCCCGAAGTTATAACGGGCGTGAGCTGTGGTATCATTTGCACCACGGTTAAAAGCGCTTGATTCGCAAATGTGAAAAAAGATTCCACGACCTGTGGCAATAGTGGACCGAATGAGCTTATTAAACTTGTGATAATAGCCGACGCCAGCGCAAGCAACTGCGGTGAAACGGCGGCTATATTTGCGGTAATGTCTTGTACGCCCGCTTGTATTTCTTCGATTCCGCCCTCTTTGCCGGAAAACACGCTCGAAAGCCCGTTCATTACTTTAGAAATAGCCGGCAAGAATTGCGACATCATGTTATTTTTTAAGCCTGTTAAAGACACTTGCATATCTTGTAAACTGTCTTGATATGTCGCCGCGTCTTTTACGGCTTCGTCGCTCATAAGTCCACCGAGCTCTGATAACTCGCCCTTTAGCGCTTGCGTGTCGCTTGCGGACATATTTAGCAAAGCGCCCAACTCAGTGGCTCCGCGCCCCAAAAGCTGACCCGCTAAATATGTGCGCTGTGTCGTGTCCTCGACATTCTGTAAGCCCTCAATGGTTGCCGCGAATAATTCTTCTTGTGACATATTCGCGATTTGCTCTTGCGAAAGCCCTAGCTCTTGAAAAGCCGCGTTGCCACTCTCGGCGGCGGTCGCTAATGTTTTCATTGAGCTCTTAAGCGTGTCTATTGAGGTCCCGCAATGTTGCATTACATAGTCCCACTCTTGATAGGCGGTGGCACTAATGCCCATTTTCTGCGACATCTTATCGACTTGATCGCCGTAGCTTGCCACGTCGCCAGCCGCGTCTATGAAACCTTTGCCCATAGCGATAGCCGCACCCGTTGCCGCGGTCAATGCGCCGGCAATTACAGCGCCCGTGGCTTTCAAGCCTTTAGCGATTCCGTCGCCTAATCTCTTGCCCGACGATTCGCCGACACTATCGGCGGCGGGGTCAACTGTCGCGCCTAGTTCTTCCGCTATGGTTTTTTGCGCGCCTTGCATTGTCGGGACAATCGTTACATAACACCGAGCTACTTCGTTGCCGTTAGCCATGTTGTTTGCTCCTTATCCACTCGCGGAGATCATCAACGGGCAATGCACCGTGCCCGATTCTTCGCGTGTCTTTATCTTCCGCACCCGGACGCGGGTACGGTTTTACTCTTTGTTTATGTTTTCCGTTGGTCGCGTGAGCTACGATGTTAGCGTTAACAACTTGCAACAAGTCGTATATATCAGCGAGCAACGTGTTTGTTTTTAAAGTTGATTCCCAGCCCGCTACTTCTTTGTTAATCTCGCGTGCTGTTGCACTATCTTCCCCAAGATATTTAATAAAAGACGCGAGCGCCCCCCATGAAAGGGAGCGCCCAACGTCTGAAAGTGTGTAAATAGTCCGCGTCATTAAATCGTATTCGATTGCGTCGCGGTGTTCGTTAACAAATTCCGCAATCGCGATTATTTTGGGAGCGGTGCGCCCCCGTTTCGAGCCTGTTCGCTGGCTTCTCTCCACGCTTCAATAATAGCGTTCATGTCATCGCTTGGGATGTCGCTATCGTCTCCGATGTAACTCAAAACGAACTCAATCATAGCTTCGTTTGTCTTAAGCGACATAATTTTCGAAATCGGCAAAGAACCGAGTAACGGCATTACGATTTCACGATCACCATATTGTATGTGGATGTTCTCAACCTTTTTGGGCTCGATTTTAACAAAATTTGGCATGGTTATTTACCTCCGCAAATTTAATTAAGTTCCCGGTGAGGGCGGCACTACTGCGCCGTCGTCAAGTGTCAGCGTCCAAGTTCCCTCGATAACAACGCCGTAGGTTGCCGCGCCAGCCGCATTGAATACAACGTCGCTAACCTCTGAAACGAGCGCGTCCGAAGAACCCAAGAAACCGAGCTTGTCGCCGTCTTTCATAATGAAGAGATATGCGCACGGCTCTGCGGCTGCGTCGGGTGAGAATGTTGTGCTTAAGAGCTTGCCGTGTGTTGTAGTTGCGGCAATCTCGCTTACATTGTCGTCACCGTTAATTGCGCCAAGTGTCTGCGCTGTTGTCTCCATAAGTGCGAGTGAAACGCTACCGTTCTCGCTGTTGATTCTGCGCTCTGATACCTTTGCCCAGTTCTTGATTGTCTCACCGCTGGGAAGCTTAAGCGTTGCGCCATCCTCTGTTACCGCGCCAAGCTCTTCCCAATCTTCGCCGAGTGTCTCGAGCGGGCTTGTCGGAAGTGCCGTGCCACGCGGCGCGCGGTATGCCATGCCGGTAGCTCTGCCGGCACCGATAAATACATTGCTCATAAGTGAACCCCCTAAATAATAGTTGTTGTTTGCCTGTGCGCCGTTACTAATACCGTAGCGGTACACAACTTAATATCAGGTCGTGCGGGGTCATTGCCCCAACTCGATAACGAGTTAATCGTTATGCCGCGGAGCGCACCCGTCTGTTGTTTTGCTCGATATTCGAGAACGCCAAGCGCCAGCCTTAAGTATTCGTCAGCTTCCGCGTCGCTCTTGCCCCTTGCGTCTATCCTTACCGTGAACGTGTCAACGTCATTTAAAGACGTGCCGCCCGCTTTAGTAATCAATATGCAAGGTGTCTTGAACTTCTCGGGAAGTGGTCGAACGAATACGGTTAAGTCATTCGTTAGCGCGTGCCTGATTTCGTCCTCAATATCTATTTGCTGTTTTATAATCATGTTGCCGCCCTCGATAGCGCCAAATCTTCGCTTTCTGCCAGCGCGCTTGCCTTATCTGTTGACTTCACAAAGCCGATATAACGCCCGCCACCATATCCGCCGGCGATTACATTACTTTCGTAACCCTCGCCGCCGCGGGTGTTGTTTGCGTTCGCTTTTTCCTTTATCGTGTCTGCTGTCTCTTGCACAACATCCTTAACGCCTTGCGAGAAAAGCACATCGCGAAAACCACTTGAAATAAACTCGATTCGCACGCTCATAACATCAACCCTCCCAGCGTGAAAGCTGTAATTGAATGTTTGATCGTGTTATCGCGTTCCACTTCTTTGGCTCGCCGTTGATAACATACGTCTCACCGTTGTATATAATGCGGTCGCCGGCAACAACGTCAGCGTTTTCGGGCAAGTATGCCGTTAACTGTTCAGAGATTCCAAGAACTCTGCCGTCTTGCGCTAGGCTTGTGGCTGTCGGCTGAACAGAAACGCCCGTTATTTCGAGCTCGTCTATTGCGTCATCATCCCAATCAGGAACGCTTGAACCGCGCTCGACTTTAATTCCCGGACGCACTCGCGTTATTGATTCCGTACAAAAGAAAGGGAGCATATCAATACACCCCCTTAACTCTGTAAAAATCTAATATCTCACGACTGTCGTTGCTCAACGCACCGGCACCGCTACCGCTTGCCCATAGAGCCGAATAAGAAACACTAACACCGCCCGCCGTTTCGCTATTAACTCCGTAAGAGTTTGCAACCGCGTGCGTTACCCTGTTGGCTGTTAGTTCCTTGATCGTGTTAACGCTCGCGAGCTCATATCCGGCGCGGTACTTAATGAAAATCTTACAGCGTTTGCACCGTGCACCTACATCGTATATACGAATTAAGCCACCGGCGATAATATCAGCGTTACACGGCTCAATTTCCTCGCCGTCGTATTCGCCCGTATTTGCGTCGTATGACGCGCCTACAACAATTCGTATAATTTCACTTACGAACGTTGCGGGAAGCTGTAAAAGGACGTCAGCGCCCGAATAAGACGCCTTAAGCTCGTGAACGTTGCAGAAAACTCCACAAGCCAGCGACGGCGCAACGTGCCAGCCGCAATAATTACGGATTGATTCGCTTGCGCTGGGTATGCTCGGCGCGATTCTCGCGTCATTTCCAAACTTGTTATTAGTGAAGTTTGAAAACTCTTGCGAAGTAATGAAGTCAGGCAGTGCGGAAGTGTCGGCGATATAGCCCCACGGTGTTACATGGCGATTTGCAAATTCGCTCATTTCTTGTCCTCCGCTTTCTTGCGTCCGCGTCTCTTGGGCGCTGGCTTCTCAACAGGCGCTTCGTTTATAGCGGTGTCAATAGGCTCTTGCTTCACTTCTGCGGGCTTCTTGGCTTTGTGGTGCAAAACAGCACCAGCGGGCGCGCCGTGCTCGGTATACCACGCCAAACGACCGCCTACGTTATATATACGCATATTGTCCCCCCTTTCGTGAGTATAGAAATAAGGGGCGGCGTTTCCGCCACCACTTTATTGCTTAAGATTCCTCTTCGGATGTAAGAAGAACAACACCCTTAAGGTCAACAACTGCGGTTGCCATTCTCTCTTCACCGAGCAATACAACTCTGTTATAGAGTGCGTCGTCCTCGTTCTGCTCGTAAACCTTTACGTCAACGCCGTTCTTGCTCCAAATCTTGACAGCTTCGCGAGCGCAAACAAGTGCGTTACCAACGTCAACGTCGGAAGATTCGAAAATCTGAACGCCCCAAATGTTAGCGGGAATGTTAACAGTACCGTTACCGTATGCGCCACCGAAATAGCCGCCTCCGTAGTACTGTCCGTTAAGATCCTTTGATGTCTGCAGTGTGTAAACATCAGCGGGGTTGAGAATTACGACGCTTGCGTTATAAGCACTGTCGCTCTTAACTTTCTTGATTGCCTTAAGAATACCGTCGGCGAAAGTCTCTGTTGTTGTGTCGTATGTAGCGGCGCCAATTCCCTCTGTTTCAGCGATTGCGTCAATTACAGCGCTATCCTCAACGATACCGAGGTGATACAAGAGTGCGTTCTGTACTTCGGAAGTAAGGAAAGCGGCGTCCTCGAGAATTTCGTCGGTCTCCTTGATGTATGCCGCAATCTTTGAAAGCGCGAGTGTTGTGCCTGTAAAAGAAGTGCTGTTCTGTGTTTTCTTGCTGTTCTCGGATGTTACGGCGGGTGTGCCCTCGTATGAGCCCTGTAAGAAATATGTGATAGCGTTGCCGCTAATTGTTGCGTTTGTGAAGAAATCACGAGCCGCAATTCTCTTGGGCTGGGGTGCGATCGTCTTGTCAACGTCAGCGATAGTAACGCCGGTTACTACTGAGCTTGATGACTTTGTATCAAGGTGCATAGAAACACCGCTCTTTCTGTCTGTCATTTCCTTTGCGGACTTTGTGAATGTCTCAAAATCGTTCATGTTCTTTTTCTCCGTTTCGTCTGTATTTGTTTCTTTTTTGTTTCCCAATGTTGTCAGGATGTTTGCGGCTTTCTCCGCTCTTGCGATCTGCTTTTCGAGGGTGTCAATCTCTGCCGCGAGTGTCTCACCCGCTTCGATTGTTTCCTCGCTTACGTCCTCGGCTGTGAGCTGTGATTCGAGCTCAACGAGGGCGTTTTTCTTCTCTGTTAACTGCTCTTTGAGTGTCATGAAATAACCCCCTTAATTGATTTAATCGTTTCAAGGATTGCGGTAGCTCTTGCCGATTTCTCGTTGTCCGTCAGCTCCTCCGCTTGCGCGTTGGCGTCGGGTGCGATCTCGTCGGGTGTTTCTTCCTCTTCCTCTTCCTGTATTTCCTCGTCGCTGTCATCAAGTAAAGAAGTCAGCAACTCAATACACTGTTTAATTGTGTCGGCGTCAGCCTTGCGATTGCGCTTTCCCTGTTTTGTTTCGGGCTCTGCGCTCTTGATCTCTGTTGCAACGGCGTTCTGATTTGCGGGAACGGTAACAACCGAGATTTCGAAAACTTCGAGCTCGTCAAGTACGTTAGTAACGCCCGCCGCCTTTTCTTCATCGTTTGGCTTGTGAGCCTTAATAACGTCGTAAGCAAACGAGAACTGATAAATCGCGAGAGACTTGAGCATTTTGCGGACGTCCTGTGCGAGCTGTGTGTCTAAAAATTCAGCTTCGATGTATACGCCCTTTTCTGTGTCCTCAACATTCTTTACGGAACCGATGACGGCGCTAAAATCGTGATTGAAGCACAACGGGAACGGGTGTCCGCTTTCCTTGCGCTTTTCAAGTGTGTTAGTGAACGCGCCGGGGGCGATAATATCGCCGTAACTGTCGGGCGTCTTTTCGTAGGTCGAGAAATAACCGCAAATCTTGCCGTTATCCTCTTTCAGCTCCATTGTTTTGTATAACGCCATTGTTTAACCTCCTATGATTATCTGTGTAGTGCAATTACAGCCGCACGATTGCGCGGGGTCGCCGATGTCCTCACCGGGAAAGTGTTGCCCGTTTGAGAAGTCAGCGTCGAGCGGTACGCGTTCGCCGTTCATTGCTGCGTGCTCGGGTCTTGCGTTGTCACCCGTCACCCACTGTTTTTCTATTACACGACCGCGAACACTTGGCGCGTTGCCGCTAATAGCTTGGTGCGCCGCTTCTGCGACCGCAAAAGATACGATTGCACCCGCGGCGGCTCTTGCAAGATTCCCGCTTGTGCTTTCTCGTTTCTCGAACACCTTTGACGCGTCAGGCTCTTCGCTTGCTAGATCGTCGGCGATTGCTTGTCTTGTGCCCTCGTTAATCTTCTTGGCGCGCATTTCTGCCGCTTTTCGGATATATGCACGGGTTAATTCGACCGTGTACGACCATTTGAGGACGTCAGCGGCTTTTTTACCGTGTTTATCCGCGATTTCTTCGAGTACCGGCGCTAGATCATCCGCAAGCTCTTTATTCCAGCGCTCTTCGTCCCAATATTCGCCGCCGTTGTTCAATTTCGGTAAAATTGACCGCATTTGACGAGAAAAAAACGACGAAAGTATTTTTTTTACCTTTTCGTCGTCCTCTTCGTCACTTTTGCCCTTAATTTGTATCGTCTCGGCTTTGTGGTGCTCACATTTACAGCTTTTCGCCTGATTATCAACGCCCTCATAGTCGTAAGCGTCAGGCGTGCTGTCCTGTGGGCTTGCTTGACCGCCGATTAACACATTTAGCGGTGTTATTAGCTCGTCTCCGCCCTCTACGGGTGGTAAGTTATCTGCGGCACGTGCTTCGTTCCTCGTCATCCACGGAGCACCGACGCAAGCCTGTATAATGCTTGCGCGTTCCTCAAATGAACCCTTTAACTTCTCCGTTAAGTCAAATTCGCAATATATAGAACTATCAGCGCCCAACATCGGGAACAGAAAAGCATTAAACCTCTGCTGTAACATCTGTAAATCAGGTCCCAGCGTGTCGGCGTATAGCGCTCTCGCGTTTTCTTTAACACTTGCATATGTCTGCGTCTCGCTGTGCCAAATTTGCGACGGGTTAACACGGTAAATTGCCGCGACGCTTTCGCGTGACAGCTTCACCGACGCCGCCCACTCTGATTCTTTAAAGGACGTCGCGAACGGCTTGATTTCCATTCCGTCCTCTAATATCGGTATGCTACCAGCTTTGGAACCGCCGGCGCCCCACGCTTCACGGAACGCGGTTGCAAACGCTTCTTTCTGCTCGGGCGTCCACGGTTGCACGTCTTTCGGTCTTGTTATCTGTGCGTTAAGGCGTCCGCTAGATCGCCACAATGAACGCCTAAAACGTCCGCTTTCGACTTGTTCTTGCAAGGTCTGACGCAAAGCGCTAACGGGCGAGAGATAGCCCCCCGGATTGCCCGGCGAATACGTCTTGAACTGTACGAACTCGTCGGCGGGTATGTCTACCGTGCCCGCGCCGTTCTTCGCTCTTACGCGAATTGTAGCGGGCTTGTAAGGTGTCGCCGCGTCGGAGCTTTCAACCCAATCAGTCGGGATGATATGAAGAGCAAAACCGCTTTCACTTGCATTGTCAGGCGTAACCCAAACATAGACACATCCAAATATCTTATACTCGGCTACTATTCCACGAATGAACTCGTAGGAAGTCTGATAGTCATTAGGACGCCACAACGTAAGAGCGGCAACACTATCACGATCGCGTGTGCGCTCGTCCTCTCCGTTACGCTTATACACTTTCAAAGGTAATTGCGCCACGCTGTCAGCTAGGAAATCAACAACGGCGCGTAAATTATCTTGTGTCTGATATAATTCTTTAGCCGTCATGTTGAGCACTCGCGTTGAAGCGTCGCCGGATAGTGTTACATTGATTACACGCGGCGCGCTCATTAGTCGCCAGCGCTCGAAAATTCTCGGCATGATGTTTTACCCCCTTATTTTATTTTTTATACAAAAATCAAGCCCCCGCCGTTGGCGTAGCTTGATTGATATATTTTCTTTTCTTGTTTATTTAGTTGTGTTGCACCGGCATAAGCCATAGCGCACGCCATTAGCGGGCTTATGTCGTCAGGGCTCTTGATTCTGTCGGGCAACATTACGCCGCCGCCGAGATTTCGGAGCTGGCACGTTTTACCCGGTGCGTCCAAAATAGGCTGTGGCAAGTGGAAGCACTTAACTCCGCCCCTGTTATCATCAGGCGCACACGCCGCCACCGCGTCATAGAACCTTGCCCAGCCCGCGGACAAATCAGGACCGCCCTGTGCAAGTCGTTTCACGCCGTCAATTGTGCATATTTGCTCCGCAAGTCCGCTGACAGGCGCGCCGCGTTCCTGAAACGCCAAATACATATTTCCGTATTTGGGTGCGCGTGCTTTGAACCAATCAATAGCCCACTCCGTACCGTTTCGGCGTTCGACGATCTCTACATGATAGTTACCGTCCTCACGCAACCCGCAAACAGCTATTACCGTCCAATTTCTGTCGCTAGACATATCAACGCCCCAATATAACGGGCTGTCCTCACGGATATAGCTGTTTTCATCCTTGCCACCGTTCCACGCCCCGTCGGGGAATGGCTCGGGGAGAATTGTCTCGACCTGTTGGCACATACATTCTGACCTAAATTTATTTTCGGGGAACGTTTGACGGTTTGACATCAAGGCGCGTAGTGTTAATAAACCATATCCCAAAGCGGGATTCGCCTGAGCCAGCGCCTTAATGTCATCCGTCTTTGCGCCCTCGGGTGCGCTCCATTCGAAGAGCCCTAAAGCGTCGGCGTCTACATTGCCGCCGAAGTCGCGCGCCGTAGTTCCCTCGATTCGTTCGAGCGCTTGCGAGCGTATTTGTCGTAATACAATACTGTCAGGGTCGCCAGCGTTAGAGAAACAAATAACAAGCCCGTTTGGCTTGGCGTTGGTTGAAGCAACTGCCGCGCTCCATGTCTCCCAATCTCTGTGCTCACGCAACTCGTCTAACATTACGAGGTCGTTACTGTCACCACGTCCGGCACGCCTTGTCGGTGCGCCGACCTTGTAGGAACGCCCGCCCGTTAACACGAGCTTTTTACCACCGTTGCGCCGTGCGATCGTGTCAATATCTGCCGCGAGCTCTGGGCGTGTTTCCTGTTCTTTAATGACCTCTTCCCAAACTTCCTCGGCTTTCTCCATTGACAAGGATGTGCCGAACACGTTGGGTACTTGCAGAACGTTCAAGAAGAACGACCCGTAAACTTTTGATAGTGCTGTTTTACCGTTTTGGCGGCTTACCTCAAGTAGTATTGAGCGAAAGCGAAAGCGCCACGATGTTTGCAAACTTCCTATGATCTCGAGCGTGTGAATTAGCGCCCATTCTTGCCACGGGTAAAGCTCCATTTTTAACACCGACCTCGCGTACTCAATCGCCGCATAGCCGAGTGTTGTTTTTTCTGTAAGTTTTCGGAGGGGGCGCGTCCACAACCTCGGCTCTGTTGCCCCCTTAACATCGGCAGACATCAGCCCACCTTAAAGCGACTTCGTAGTTCTTCCACCGCGGAAGCACCCGCCGCTTGCTTGTTGTTTTCTATGATCTCTTTCAGGTTGTTCAGTGCTTGCGCGTAATCTCTTACGGTTGCCCTGAATTCCTGTGTTGCGGGGTTTGCCCTCAACATACTTTCACCGGTGCCAACCGTTACCACCTGTGCGAGTGGCTGCGCTTGGTAATCAGGTATGCTCGTTTCAATTTTCTCTTGCATTGTCAGCACGGCATTTGCCAGCGTGATTGCTTGCGCCTTTACGTCAGGCGCTACGCTTGCGCACATCTGCTCGGCTTTCGTTGCCGTGTTTATCTCGTTCGATTTCTTCGCCGTTGTTCTTCTCGGCGCCTTTGGCTTTTCTTTCATAATTTCTCTTTCACCACCCTAAAAAAATATTTATCACTTGCGGAGGGGGAAAAAACTGTGGGCGGTCGGTCTCTTTTCTCGACAAAGCGCCCGAGATTTATACGCCCCTCCCTTACCATATTCGGGAACGTTGCCCGATTGTGCCGTCATTGCGTCCACTTCCGCGTTGGCGATTGCACCGCATATGTGCCGCCGCTATGTTATTCAGGTCTAATTCAAGCTCGGGTGCCTTGCATACGGGCTGTATGTGGTCGGGCTCGTAGCTTAATGGCGCGGTGCTTGGTGCTATTGAGTAATCAATACGCTCACCGCATATGTGGCACACTGCCCGTGCTCGTCTGTCTCTGTCCCAAGCTAGACGCCTGATATATACCCAGCGTGAAGAGCGCCCCATTATTCGCACCCCTCGTATAGCTCCGCCGTGTCGCGTCTTATCCGCTCCGTTGGCGTCAGCTCATAGGCGCACGGCTCTGTGAACTGTGCACGGATGTATTCGCCAGCTTTTCCGTTTATAAAGCTGTTGGCGTTCGTGCTTAAGTAGTCGGCTTCTTCGTCAGGAACCGTAACAACGTCGTTTATCTTCACGTCTTTGTGATAGATATAACGCTCGTTGTAGATATTGCCGTAAAGGCTACGGAACATAGGCGTGTTGTGTTCTTTCAACAGTGCCCTTGTTTTGTCCTTGTTGACCTTAAACGGAACGTGTAGCGCGAAGCTCATTGAGTCCGCACCCTCAAATAAAAGAACAGCCCGCAACCGTTCTAGCTGGTGGGCGTAATTACTCTGTATGTATTTCCTGTTTATCGTTTTTATTTTCTTCTCGAGCGTTCCGTCTGTCAGATTAACGAACTCACCGCTCTGTGGCTTCATTACGAAGAAGTCATCATTAAATAAATAAAAGTCGTCTGTTATCTCGTCACACTCCGTTATCTTTATGAGCGACGATCTCACGCGCTCCCACTTCGTTACGCCGGTCTGTTCGTGCTTGATTCTTCCGTCAGGGTAGAGCCCGTCGGGCTGACCGCCAACAAACCACACTTTACGGTGCGGGAAGTTCTTTAAACTTCGCAAGCTGTATATCAGTTCTTGCGGGTCTGTGTTCTTCTTCAATATGTATACGACGTCAATGTTCTTTGGCATGATAAAAACCCCCAAATAAAAACGGTACGGGGAGGTGAACCCGTACCGCAAAAGGATGGATAAAAGATGTGGAATTTAGTAATTATGGCAGAACTCAATTTCACAATTTGACTTTACCATATAAATAACTATCAAAAACTATCAATTTGTTCTACCTCCTGTATTTTTGTTTCGCCATAAATAACAAATTCAACATTCATTGTAGGAAAACAATCCTTTGAAAGTTCAATACTTACAGAATTTGTAATTATTGGGGCAAGTATGATCTGATTGTCGGTTAAAATTCTGATGTATGTTTTTCCCCTTTTGTTCCCTCCAGCACGGACATCAATGTCACATAAATCAAAAATCTGTGAACCGCAAAACTGACACTTACCAAATTCGTCAAGTATGCCCGCGCAATTAGGACAGTTCTTCAGTCGTTCGATCATTTTCTGCACCGCCTTTCATGTCTTCAACAGTAACATCAATATATAACCTTGTTGTTTTATGAGTATAAATATCAACGCAAGCCACATATCCATTTGTACCCTCAATCAGTTTACCTACCCGATACACACTGTTTTCAAACTTGAATAAATCTCCGTGTTTTAGCCAACCTATTGTAGTTTTACTCATTCCGCACCGCCTCTCAACATAGGTTGTCCGCAATTAGGACAGAAGTTAGTTTCCCATTTTGAATAATAGCCGTCCTCACAAGGACAATCAATGTGATAAAAGCCGCCTATATATTCACCACCACGCCATTCATCGTGCCTCGCCCACTCGCCTTGCGGTCTTTTGCCGTGTAATGCGACAAGGTGTTCGTTAGTAACTGCGGTCATACACTTTTTATTCAATACCTCTTGAATAATGCTCTCATCAAGTTCAACTGTCGGTGCGTCTGCAATCAACTTACAGGAATAAAACCCGTTATTACGAAGTGCGTTTTCACAAATTTCGCAATCGCCGTCGCATTCTTTATCAAAGCTCATTTCGAGTTCGTCTGCATCAATTAGCCTCATTCTTCTCCACCTCCAAATGATATTTAAATCCGCTATTATTAAGTTCAACACCTCTATAACATTCGTATAATTTTCCGCATCTGTCACATTTTTTCGCTTCGCTCATTCTCTGCCTCCTTCTCGGTTTCTTTTTCTTCGGTACAATCCTCTAAATATGGGATAACCTTTAACCAATTTTCAAATTGTTCAAATGTCATTATCTGCCTCCCGCTGTCAGTAACGCCAAAACCATAAACCCGATGTTTGCACCGAAGAACATACCCAAAAGAAAATATAAGATGTTCATTCGCTCGCCCCCTTTTCGGTTACGTTGTAGTGTTCGAGCAACCATGTGAAGTTGCAGTTGTGGGCGTCTGAATATTTACAAGAACCACAAGATGTACCCTTACACAATTTGTTAAATTCGTTATCGAGCCTTTCAACCGTTATCGGCTCTTTGTACTCTGATTCTGCCCACTCTCTACATAGTACGTTACACGTTTTGCCAGTCATGTTAAAAGCACAATTTGAGCAATTAAGTTTAGAGCACGTTTCCGGCTCGCCGGTGATTTTGTTCACGGCAAACGACGAGTGACCTGTTATTGCGATTTCAACAATCTCTTTTGCATACTTCTCTTTATTCTTCATTTTCTGCCTCCTTTTCGGTCAATGTGTAACGATTGAGTACCCAATTTGCGAACGATAATATATAACCAAGCCTTATGCTACCGTGGTATTTGGAGAACTCTCGCGCTAGGCTCTCAGCCGTTATCGGCTCTTTGTACTCTGATTTTGCCCACTCTATGAGCTGTTCGTTACAACTTCTGCCAGATTTACCAAAAGCACAATTTGTGCAATCAAAGCCACAACACCTAACAGGTTTGCCCGTAATTCTACTTACAGCGATTTTTCCTCTTAATGCAACCTCGACAATCTCTTTTGCGTACTTCTCTTCGTTTGTCACAATCTGCCTCCCTCGCTTAAGTATGTCATTGCGTCGTTTTCCATTTCTTCCCGCCACGCTTCTTTTCGCCTTTGAGCTACGATTCTTTCAGCAAGCGCGCTTACAGCCGTGTTATACGCTTCTGTGCGTTCGCCAAGATTGCTATAACCCTCGACGGGTTTTCCGGGCGTCCGCATAGCTTCGCGAATAAGATTGATTTCGTCTTTTATGATCTCCATTGCTCGTTCGTCTGTCATTAGTTTTTATCCTCCGTTAATTTCTTGTAGCCCTTTAGCCTGTTGATTGCTTCGCTTAAGCTGTCACATCCGCAACCAAAGCCCTCAAAATTGCCGTAACACTTTTGGTAGCTTATTGATATGAACGGCTGACCACAACGCTCGGGAATTGCGTAGTGAGATATTCCGCACTGCAGCTCAATGCCCTTTTGTGGTTGCGCCTTAAAATGGTCCTTGAAGTGGTTATAGGGCTCAAAGCTGACGCCCAGCGCTTCGCCTATTGCGTCCGCGACCTCGCGGGGCGTCATTGTCGTAAAGTCTCTTTCTTCTTCGTCGGGTAAGACGTCAAATATAGTCAACTGTTTCATATCTCGAACGGTAAGCTCTCAGCCTTTGCGGGTGCTTCAACGGGTGCGGGCGTCTGTGCTCCGGCGGACTTGCTTTCACAAAAATCAAAGCTATCAATGAATACTTCCAAAGTTTCCCGCTTGTTGCCGTTATTATCATCCCACTGTCTAGACTTAAGGGCGCCGGTTATTCCGATTTTGTCGCCTTTGTGGAAATACTTTGCCAAGTTCTCGGCTGTTGTTGTCCACGCGGTACAGTTTACGAATGTTGCGGGGTTGTCCTTGCCGTTGTCGATCGCAATCCTTACATTGCAAAACACATTGCCGTTGGTCGTCTGCTTAATTTCAGCGTCCTTGCACATTCTTCCGATCATCATTACTTTGTTCATGTTTTTTTACTCCTTTGAATTAAATTTTTAATATGTCAGCTAACTTGTTGAGCGCCGAGCTGTTAAGCCTATACACTTTAGCTATGCTTATATGCTCAACCTTTGAAATGTCCTCCCAGCGCAAGCGATTTATATATCTGTCGATTGCTATTGACTTCTCCTCACAATCTGAAAGCCGCTCGATAGCTTCGCGGGTTTCTACCGTTGCCGCTATCACCGCGCCGCGGAGCTTCTCAACCTTTGCGACTTGAATTGAATAGTCGAGTAGGTTATCTTCGTGCCGTGCCCTTGCCGCGTCGGGGTCGTGCGATTCCGTTCCGTCACTTTCATACTTTGCCGCCCCCGGTGCTAACCTCTGCCCAAGCACTTCCAACATTCTTTCATCTGCTTCAAGCTGGCGCGACATATAGTAAACACGGTTTAATCGCTCTTTTGTTCTCTTCTGCCGTTCCGTCATTCTATGCCCTCCAGCTTCACATATATTGAGCCCTGTTCCGCGTACCTCTTCACTATTCGAACATCCACGAGCTGTGCGTCTGAGAGGAAAAAACCGCACGATTCCATAGCGTCAAATAACTCTTTGCAATAATTATCCGCGTCGGGGCGTGTCGTCTTGTACTTACCCCAAAGATTCGAGCTCTTAACATCGAAGTAAACGCAAACAAAAATACGGATAGCGCCGGTTAATGGTTGCTTGGGTCTGTTTGGTAATAATTCCGCTTCAAACATTTTTCGAGCCTGTGCAACATTCTTTTTCTTGTAGTGAACAATTACGGGGTGCCCGTGCTGCATAATTACTCGTTCGCCTTTGTGCTGTGCCGTTCCTATCGGAAGTCCGTCAGGAAAATTCATGTAAAATTCGGTTTTCATTAGATCACTCCTCGATTTGGTTAAATAGCCCGTCGAGCCACTTTTCGAGCTCTTCGTTATCCTTGAATTTGAGTTTTGAGCCGTCAGCTTGTTCTATCTCGTAACCTTTGCCGCCTTGTTCAATCCTTAACAAGTCCGTTGGGTCGTCCCTGTATACCATTTGAGCTCGCACCAACTTATTGCGGATGTCTGCCGGCGTTGGAAAGAACGGCGACGTGCTGGCGTGTAGCCTTGCCGCCTTTGTTACCGCTTCCGCGTCATACTCGCCGAGAACGGTTAACCAAACTAAAACGGTTTGTTTGCTCTTGTCCGCGTCGAACTTAACGTTTGGGTAGCTCGCCTTTAAGATTGCAAGGACCTGTATAATTTCCTTTTCTGTCATTCGTAGCCCTCAACTTTCATATATTCGTTAAACGATTTGCACTTCCAAAATATGAACCGGTTATTTACGTATCGTTGAAATTTTTTGAGCTCGTGTCCCTCCGGTAATTCATATTTGTCGTAAATCATCACATAAGGCGCAAAGCCGTTATTTTTTAGCCACTCAATGCGATAAAGGTCTTCGTCTCGCACTCTTTGCTCGCGATCTCCAACAAGGCAATAAACGCATAAGTCTTTTTGTTTTATATCTGACTTTTTCCTAAACTCTTGAAATTTAGGCTCGACGATCTCCTTGTCTTCGTATCTGTCCCAAGCAAAGTGAATTTTTGCTTTTTTGATTTTCTTGAGCGCCTCGTGTTTTTCGTCAGTCATAAGCCGGATGTCTAGCCCTTGATTGAAGTCAACCTCTGCACCGCTGTCAGCAAGCTGTTGTAACAAGTCGCGCCAATCTTTACACGCCAAAATGTTCGGGTCACACAAGCAAATTTTTTTTTGACCGTTCCAAAACTCCGACAAGTCTGCGACTTTGGTGGAGCATAGCCCCTCTTTATCTTTTACAATGCAAAAGCCACAACCTCTCGGGCAACCTCTTGTTAAAAAGCCGTATGCTGTATCTTTTGTTTGTTCGGGGTATAAAGAATAGTCGGGATATATATGCTCTATTTCATATGGTAGATTTTTATTGTTTGTCTTATTGAAAACCTCGCGCCCGTCATTATTCTCAATACAGTAACCAGTGCCGCCGCATTCTATTTCTTTTGAATAAATAGGGCGGTCATAATCCAGTGAAAACGAAAAAACTTTGCTCATATACACCTTGTCATATTCTTCGACTAGCCCGTCAAAAGGGTCATACCACTTAACGCGATCACCTTGAGACTTATGCCACGCAGACAGCTTCATCAAAGGAAGATTTGGGAAATTGTGCCCGTCAACGTCAATAAGTCCAATTTTCATTCGTAGCCCTCCAGCATATCTAAAAACGGGTTGTCTGATGATTTCTTCTTTATCGCGGTTGCTCTTGCTTGATCGCGCCGGTGCCAGTTCTTCAATGTCATAAAGTGGTTTGCGTAGTGCTTGCGTGGGTGTTCTTCGAGATAAGCGCTTAACGATTCGATTAAATCGCTGGTCTCATCTGCACCAAAAGAATTAACAAGATTATCAAATTCGGATGAGGTGAGAAGAACGTTTAAAAATTTTCCGCGTCTTTCTTCTATTTGTTCATTCTTTATATTTGATAATTCTTTATTATTGATTATTCTTATAGGTGTATGTTTTCCACACTGTGGTTCGTCCACACTGTGGTTTTTCCGCACTGTGGTTTTCCCACACTGTGGTTTTTCCACACTGTGGTTTTTCTGCACTGTGGGAACTTCGTAAACGTCCCAAACACAACCCGTTATTTTTCCGTCGGAGCTTGTTGTTCGCCTTTGGGTTATATATCCGTGTTGCTTAAGTTCCTTTACGGCGTCCATAACTCTGTGCTCGTTTAGGTTGAGTGTGTATGCTAACCCGTTAATTGATAACTGATAGTTGTCCGAACACGTCAGGCAAAACAACAATATCCTGTAAGCTACCAGCGAGAGCGAAGCGTCGCGCAAAGCGGTGTTGCTTATCATCGTGTAATCGTTGTTATGACTGTCCCGATGTATCATTAGCGTGTACCTCGTTACACTGTTTGGCGTATTCAAGGGCTTTTCGAAAGTCATCCTCTGTGCTGTTCGCGTTAAGTCCGCAAGCCTGTGCGATCGCTGCGGGGTTGAGCTTGTTTTCGGCAATGTAATGGCGAAGCTCTGCGCGTGCCGTGTCATCATTCGCGCTCTGTGGTGCCTGTACGGGCTTTGCGCTTGTTTTGGGTGTCGTTTTATTGCCTGATTGTTTCGGCGCGTTAGAGGGGCTATTCTGTGCGTTCTCGTCCTCGGGTAAATCTTCACCGGCGTAAATGTATAAGCCTAACCCGTGACGGGCGCACGCCTTTGTGAGTGATCTCTGAATTGCCTTATTGACTTCGAAGCTCGTTACCTTGTCGGCGCTAATAGATTCGTTCCTGTAATTCATAACGGGTAAACACTCGATGTGCTCAATACCGTCAACAGTAACGCCGGTCTTTACCCAGCAAGTACGCCCGTCTGTAAAGTAGTTCCAGCCCTGTGCGTTCTCATAGATCGTATAATTTGCGGCGGGGTCGACTTTCTTGACCTCTGCCCACGCCCACGCCCACGACAAATAGGTCAATCCGTTCTTCTTCTCGGTCTTATCGTTTACGTTGATTGCGTTTAACTTCTCAAATGCGCTCATTATTAGCCCCCTTGTTTATCGGAATAATTAAGAAATCGTCGCCCGAAAATTCAGCTATCGCCGCGAGAATTTCGAGCTTTGGCGAACGGTCACCAGCGAGATAGGAATAAAAAGCCGACTTGCTGACGCCTATCTGCTCCAACAGTTTTCTTGTATAGTGCGGGTTTTCGATTATCTTCTCGTGGAGATATTCAGACACCCAAGCGTTCGAAGCGATCGCGGCGGGGCTCTGTGTGTAATCAGTAATTTTTGCCATTAGTTCGCACCCCCGTAAATCTTCCCGAAAGCCTTAATAACTTCGATTCGTTCTTCGTTGTTCACCGCGAGTGAAAGCAACTCAGCCAGCTCGATCGCGGTTATTGTCGCCAACTTTGTTGGTGCGGGCGTGGGTGCCGGCTTTATTTCGTAAGGTTCCTTTTTAACGGTAGGGCACGAAAGGATTAAATCGTCATCAAACTTTGAAGAATTGCGAGCGCCGATAATTTGTTCTACTTCCTTTTTTGGAACGTCATAGCTTCCCGCCTTTGCTTTGGCGGCGTCCACAACGGCACTGTCAGCCGATACAACTACGTATCGCGTGTCAATTTCGTGCTTCTTTGAGAGCTTGTAAGCCTTTCCCTTGTTGTTGTTGGGGCTTCCAAAACAAATAGTTCCTTTTTCTGCCCACACTCTGATGTAATCAGGGTCTTTTGTAAGACGCTCCCAGCACTTATTGCGAAGCGTGATATATACGCGATCATAAGCGCCCACGCTTATAGTAATGTCCTTATCGCTGTGATGTCTCTGCTTGTCGAAAATACTAACTTGTGCCATGTTCTTTTATCCTCCGTCATCTGATTCGTATGCTTTCGCTGTATTCGAGGTGCGCGATTCCGTCGAGCTCTTCGGCGTTCTCGCCTGTTTTGAGGTCATCAATAAGAACTTTTGTGTCAATCTTCGGCTCTTGCGGTATGAGATAGCGCACGGGGATGTTCTCAACATATCCCTCGTCATATACGAGGTGCGGCGGGTTCTTCTGTACCGTTACCGTGAATGTTCCGCACTCGATTTTCTTCTCGCCAGCTTCGTTCATAGCGTCGCGCATTGCCGTTTTTGCGTTCTCTTTGGCGTTCTCCAACCTCTTGCGGCGTGCTCTCAAACGCTCCTCTTCTTCCTTAAGTCCGGCGATCGTGTTATCGAGGTTCTTGATAAACTTGCAATAGCCCGCCAGCTTTTCGCTTAAGTCCTCAATCGCAACGTTGAAAGCGTCCTGAACGGCGTCCGCGTCGATTGTGTCATCGTCAACGAGTGCCCATAGGGTCTTGAACTCGTCGCGCATTTCATAAATGCTTGCCATTTTCTTTTATCCTCCTTGTAATTAGAACGGGTTAAAAAGGTCGCCGTTTTCTGCGTCGCGTCTGTCGAGAATGTTGATTGTGCGGCGGTCCTGTTTGATTAACCCTTGTACTCGTTCGTTAAGCTCGCTGTTGCGCTCCCTGAGCTCTCTGATTTCTTTTGCGTTGTCCTGAAAAGCCTTGTTGTCAATGATCGCTTCAATCACCAGACCGACGAAAACGCCGCAAATAAACAGTGTGAAAAATAAAAACTCTTTCATAATCAAAACTCCTTGAATAAATCTGTTTGCTTGTAATGGTTTAAAAGTCTCTTTTCGCGTTCGGTGAAGCCGTCGTGTAGTGCCTTGTTAACGTATGTTTTTGACCTGTTGATAACTTCGCCGATTTCTTCCGCTGACTTGAAATTCTGATAGATCAGCGGGTAACGTACCGCGCCCGGTGTCCGTGTTTTCATTTTTTCAACGGTTGCCCTTTTGCACCCTTGTGGTCAAAAAAATAATACTCAACGTCGTCATAGTTCATATTAAGGGCTCTTGCCGCTCTTACTACTATTTTAGCGTTCCATTCTCGCTCACCGCTTAAGTACCTACTAACCGCCGATTCTGTTACGCCCATTGCTTTTGCGAATTGTCTTTGTGTGCCGAAGTTCGCAATAATCAGCGTCTTAAGTTCTTGTAATGCCACCTTTTCACCTCCTTTCTTGTTTGCCATATTGCAACCACGATTATATTATCGCAATAGTTGTCAAAAGGCAACCCCAAAAACAAAAAATATTTGCTATATGGCAAATGTAATATTTCTGAAATATAATAAATAAAAGTGAGGTGGTAATTATGGCAACTATTAACGATAGGCTTGTTGAAGCAATGCGGGAGAACGGCGTAACTATATACGAGCTGTCGAAGCGGAGCGGAATTAACAAGGGTACAATTTCAAAATACGTCAACGGCGTTGTTGAGCCTAAAACAAGCGCAATTATAGCGATCGCAGACGCTTTACACGTCGCACCGGCGTGGTTGTTAGGCTTCGACCCTTTAACCAGCCCGAAATCTGACCCTATAGCGTTCGAAATAGCGTTATTGTCAGAAGAAAATCAAAACCGAGTAAAAGAGTATGTAAAACTGTTAATAGAAAGCGAGCGAAATCATGGCAACACCTAAATATAACAAGGCTCGGGGCTTGTGGATGATTCAGGCGCAAAAGGACGGCAAGAAAAAACGCTTTTATTCTGCTGTCAAAGGACCACAAGGCAAGAAGATAGTTATTGAGAAGTATAACGCGTGGATTGATTCTAACGGCGTGGACGGTGTTACTGTCGCCAAGTGTGTTGCCCTTTACCTCGATGATATTGTCGCAAGGCTCGGCAAGGGTGAAACATACCGAGAAGCGGAGCTATATACGCGTGTATACGTCATCCCAGCGCTCGGCAATAAGAAAATGAATAAGTTATCGTTAAGAGAGTGGCAGAGCGTTATAAACGACGCCAAGCCCGTTAAACGCGACGGCGGGAGCCTATCACATAAGACGCTTACACACTTGCGAGCGGTAATAACGGCGCTGCACAAGTTCGCATATATAAATTACTACTGTGAAGAATGGCGAGGTGCTTTATATATCCCCGCCGGTCACAGTAAAGGAACGCGCGAAATATTACAGCCCTGTGATATTGCCCGCTTGTTTGAGCCGTGCGATCTATGGTACATTAACGCATTTCGTGTAATGCTTCTTTGTGGTTTGCGTCCGGGAGAGTGTTACGGATTGCAAGCGGATGATGTCGGCGACGGCGTGTTATACATCAGGCGCGCCGTTAACGATGACGGTCAAATAACCAGCGGTAAGAATAAAAACGCCCGCCGTGTTGTTCCATTGCCGGCGCTTGCGTCATCCCTAATCAATGACACGATCGCGAGAAACAAGGCGGCACGCTTTAACACCCCGTGGATATTCTGCAACGGCGTTGGCGCTCCAGCTTCACAAGATACCGCGAGAAAACAGTGGAACGAGCTCAAAGCGTCGCGAGGGCTACCAGGTACCCCGTATAGTTTGCGTCATACGTTTGTTTCAATCGTATCAAGTCAAACCCATTTAGCCGAGGGAACCATAAAAGAGCTTATCGGACATAGCGAAAATATGGATACATTTCAAGTATATAAGCACGCCGTCAGCAATGAGATTGAAAGTGCCGCCGAGGTCATAAACTTAACTTTCGAGCGAATAAAAACAGCCGAACAATAAAAAAGCGTTACACACTCGGGCGAATGTGTAACTGCTCTTATAATTAGAGGTGCGGGCGCTCAACTTCCCGCACCTGTATTATATATTTTAGTGGTTGGTTTAGTGTATGGTTTTTTTCACGAAACGGGTGTTTTGTTTTTGGGGTTTCTGTATAGCAACCCCCGTATTTAGTGCGTTTTCGAGGACATTGACAACGCCAGCGGTGTTAACTCGGCTGGTTCAAGTCCCACCAGCCCCACCAAATAAAACCCCGTAGCCACAAGGCTTGCGGGGTTTTTCTTTTAACTAGGTGCATGGTTTAGTGGTTGGTTTTTAAATCTTCTCTGATTAAGCCCTTAATGTAACCGGCAATGTTCGGGACCTCTTCGAGCTTGGCGATTACATCGGCGTCGGTTTTCTTATTCAGTCCGATTTTTACCTGTTTGACGTTTGCGACGTTGTAGCGGTTTGACGCCGCGATCTGTGCTGGTGTGCTTTTCATTGCGCAACCTCCTTACAATTCGATTGTCTCGGCGTTGTAGTGTGTGCCGTTCTCTGTTATGCCGTTCTTAATAAAAATGTGTGTTGCCTCGGGTTCTTCTTCACCAAACTGTGTGTAACCGATCTGACAGGGAATCTTCTCACCGTCCCTTACGATGTAGCCGTCAGCCAAGAAGTCAACCAATCCGTTTTTTGTTGCCTTGAGTTCGCTTGTTGTTATGAACTGTATCATTGTTTTATTCTCCTTATCTCAGTTTGTTTTCGGGGCGGTTTCCCGCCCCTTTTCGGTTTATTCCTCACTGAGTTCAACAACGATCTGCCGCTCTTTGATATACATGAGCCACTCTATCTTCTCTTCGGTTTTGAGGGTCTCTGCGTCCTCTCGGCACTCTCTAATATAGTCCTCTTCGTTGTAATCGGGAGATACATTCTCAACCTCGTCAATGAGTACCATTCCGCCGTCAACTCTGTAAATCTTTGCGTTTGTCATTTCCTTTTACCGTCCTTTGCTTTATATTTTGGGAGGGGGTTGCCCTCCCTATCTTTCTTATAATCCTACGCTTGCCATTACCTTTGCGACTTCTTTGTCAACTCCCGAAGCGATCAGCTGCTTAACTCTTGCCTGCTTTGCTTTTCTCTCTGCTGTCTTAATGTGATTTCTTACGATTTCTTCATAAGCGATGTACTGTGATAATTCGTTAAGTCCCTCAACCTTTACCATTTTCTTTTACCGTCCTTTTCTTTGTTTGATGTCTTAATTATATCATAGTACCATTAGAAATCAATAGTTGTTTTGAAATTTCTTATTTTTTTCTAGGGTTGCCCCCTTTCGGGGGGCGTGGCGTCAATCATTAAACTCGTTGTAAATCTGTTCGCCCATTTCCTTAACAACCTTGTTGTAATAGTCCTCGTCGGTAAGTAGCCTTGTTATAGCTGCTTGGGTCTGAATGGTTCTGATTTCTTCCTCGGTGAAGCCCTCAACCTTAAGGGCGGTATAAAATGCCTTTAACTGTTCACGATCTAATTCGATAACAGCGTTAATAATTTCGTTTTCAAGTGTCATTGTTATGCCCTCCGTTATGTTGTTTCAATTATTGCGGTTGTTTCTGCTGGAAGTATCGCCGGTTTGTTTTCCTTATGGAAGAAAACAAAGCAAAGTATAAAAATCGTGTACAGGATGATTGTTAAATCTATAAATAATTTGATTTCTTTTTTCATTTTGTTTGCTCTCCCTTTTTTAAGTTTGGGAGGGGGTTGCCCTCCCAATGTCTGTTAGATCATTTCGATTCTGTATGTTCCGAAGTATTCATTGAAGCCGTAATAGTTGTTTTCTTCTTTTCCCATTTCGTCGTACTGTGCTTTGATTGCCTTTGCTTCTTCCATTGAGCTTGTTCTTTCCATTCTCTCGTTTGTTCTGTTGTTGATGATTGCGAATTCTCTCATTTTGTTCACTCTCCTTTGCTTTGATGTCTATATTGTATCATGGTACTATTATACAGACAACAATAAACCCCTTGTCAATATGCACAAAATATAATTGTACTATTATACAAAAAGGCATAAGAAAAACCCCCGCCGTAATGACAGGGGAATTTCTTATTTATGGAGGATGTCGAATTGCTTACTGTGGTTTGAGGTAAATACCGGCAACCCAGCCGTTAACACCGTTATAACAAACTCTATACCACGTATCGCTGTTATTTACTTTCTCGCCGTGCGTATAGTAATGGCACTCTATCGGTGTGCCTTTGGGTATGGTTCCAACTGTTGCGCTCTTCGTATTAGGCGCGATTCTGATATTAAGCGCGTCCGTCTCTGTTGCCACAACAAAGCGCCACGTATCATAAACAAACCCCGTTGAATTATCAGCGGGGTTGCTTTCGTTGGGTTTGCTCGGTGCGCTTTCGGAGGGTGTCGGTGTTGGCATATCTGCTGGCGTGTCCTTTGTTTCAGCTTTGGGTGTGTAAAGCCCGTCAAAACGGGGACGCCCAAAGCCAGCTATTGAGCTGTTACCCTCGTCGTACCACTTGCGCTGCAGAATGTTGCCGGCGTTACCTTCGAGTGTCGTGATAACTTTACCCTCGTGAGCTTCGACGCGTCCAACGTGCCCGATTTTTCCGCTCACATTGAAAAATATCTCGTCGCCCATTTGGCACTTGCTTTGGTCCGCAAACCACGCGCCAGCCTTTTTATAATAATCTGCTCGCTCTTTAGCGCCAGCGCTATAACAATTTGTATCAGGCTGGTATTGAACATAATGAGCGTCATACTTCTTACTTTCGTTAGAGCGATCATAAGGCAACGCCGCTTGTAACGTGGCGAAGTCCTGAACTATACCGCACCAAGCTACGTGCTGTTTTTTCTGCGGTGCGTAATAGCCGCACTTGTCGAGGACATCGGCAAAGATCGTCCAATTATTGTCGCCCTCTTCGTAGCCTAGCCAATCGTTAAGTATTTTAATAACTCCATCAGCGTAAACACTGCCCATTTAGTCACCCTCTTTCTCGATAGGAAGAGCCGCAAAGCTCATAAGCACCGACAAGACGCCAGCAAGCGCCGAAGCGCTGGCAACGATTATCCAATTAACATCGGTAAGAAGCGCCGATGTTCCGATCGTTGCAATAGCCGTCTGCGCAACTGTCTTAATTGCTCTTTTGAGCACATCCGCCCACCATTCTTTCGAAAATGCTTTCATTCTTCTTTACCTCCCTGTAAATAATATTTTTTGTATTCTGTTCTGATGTTTTCAGCTGCAAGAACGGTCATACCGTTTTTAAATTCGGGGTGTGTTGCGCAAAACTTCTCGTATGTGTCGAGATCGCATAGTAATTGACGGTAAAACTCCTGAGAGTGCCAAATATTGTTTTTCAAGTCATCAGAAAAACGAAGAATATGCACGCGCGCCTGTATTGCTCGGTATTCCTCGAACTGTGCCGCGAGCTCGTCTATCTTATCGCTCACCAACTGCCCCAAACGCTTTTTATTATCGTAACGAGACACAAAGAACTGTATAAGGGTGTAAACTCCACCGCTGGCGAAGATCGTTACTATTATCTGTGTAATGTTATCCACGATTCGCCCCCCGTTAACTTACTCGAATTTGAGTTCCTGATGACCACCAAATCGTTACACAACCGCGTGTTATCGGGACCGATATTGACGAGCCTATAATGGTTATAAGCACGCCGTCGCCATGTGGCGTGAAAGTAGCGCCCGTAAGTACCGGGATACCCATTGTTTGGGTATAATCGTCTGACGTGTAAATTTGGAAAGAGCCGCCCGTAAATGTCAAGCTATCGCCTGACTTGATTCGCTTGGGCAAAGGGATATAAAACTCGAAGTTGTTTGAGCCCCACACGATTCCATTGCCGACACATTCGCCGACCGTGTGTTGTCCGTGAGTATAGAATAGTTCGCTTTCAAGGTCGTCCAAGTTGGATTGCACGCCGCTTACAGCTATATTCACATCATCTATACTATCTTCGTTATCCCTCGAACGGCTGGCTACTGCAGTAAGCACGGCGCTTACATTCGAACCCGTTTCACCTGATATTGAGCACGGGACATTTGCCGCCTTAACCCACGACTTAAGCCCCGCGGATGTTACCGCATAGCCGCTATTGTGTCCGCTCGTAGGTGCGCTGTCAAATATAACACTGCCGGTATATTGTTCTGCTACCTCTTCCGACACGAGCGAAGCTATCTGCGTGCGCAAGTTTGTAATATCGCTCTCGCTTGGCAACCCGCCTTGTTCGGGCGATTCCTCAACGCAAATCAGGAAGTTAGCCGAGTGTATTACTATGTCGCCCTGAACTATCTTAAGTTCTGCGACCGATTCGCCAGCAACGGTGGTTAATTGCGTTGACGCTTCGAAAACATAAGGCGCTTCGCTCGAAGTAGTATTCGCGGTGTATAGAGTGCCGTCGGGCTTTCGAACCGTTATTGTGATTGTGAAACCCTCGCCGTCGAAGTCGTCACCGTTCCAATAGATCATAAAAGCGAACGGGAGCCCGTTATCGTACTGATTAAGGTGAACGCGGGGGAGCACTCCGCCCGGTGTTAAGTCAATGTTAATTGTTTCCATTTGTTAGCCCTCCGTTACATTGTTTGCCATTCGCCCCAATTGCCGCCCGATAATATACGGCGTGCGATTCCCGCGTCGCTTAACGCTAATTGAATACCCCAATTTGGGTCGTCGTTTATAAAGGTAAGAACGTTACCGCTTGCGCCACCGAACGGCGCGTGTTGTGAGCTTAAAGCGTATGACGCCGCGCTCTTTTCGGAGGGGACGCGCTCGATATTTAGATCGTTAATTATTCCCCTGTTAACAAACGCCAGCGCGCTTGTGTCTGCCTTGCTTGCGAGCGCGGTGTCAACTTCCGTTTTCGTGTAAGTCGTAGACTTGTCTGCCTTATCTTCAAGGGCGGTAGTGTCAGCCTTGTCGCTCAAAAGATTATCTGTGGCGGTCTTGGTGTAATAGTCCGTCATATCAGGAATATCAGAGGTGTCGGCTTTGCCCGACAATGCCACGTCTACTTCGTTCTTTGTGTAAGTGTTTGACTTATCCGCTTTGTTTGCAAGTCCGCTGTTAACTTCTGTTTTTGTGGCGAGGTTGCTAACATCGGGAATGTCGGAAACATTAGCCTTATTGCTCAAAAGCGTGTCGGTTTCCGTCTTGGTGTATGTCGTAGACTTGTCGGCTTTTTCGCCTAAACCCGTGTTTAATTCTGTTTTTGTTGCGAGGTCCGCAACGTCAGGGATAAGCCCCTCGACCCTTTCTATTTCACTGTTAACAAGCTCAACAGTGGCGAAAGTGTCTGAGCTCGGTATTTCTTCCCTGATTTCCTCGGCGATCGCGTCAACCTCGTCGCGCGTGTAGGTCTTGTCGCTAACTATTTGCTCGATTTGCGTCTCTAAATTCTCTATGTCGCTTTCGGA
>JAZQPN010000342.1:0-1645 GCA_045628585.1 Bacteroidales bacterium
GTTCTGAAGGATGGTTGGCATACCCATAATGCCTTGGTTGTATTTGCCGTGATCCTGATTGTGGTCGTTGTAGAAACCGAAGTCGCCGTTTTCAAAGTCAACAGCGACAGCACCACCATCGTTTGTCATTGGAGGAAGGAAGCCGCAGTATTCAGCAACCGGTTCTTCGTGTGTTGCATCTGACCAGTACCATGAAGCGTAAATGTCCTGATAGAGGTACATGCTATCCATGACGAAAGGTTCACCTGCTTGACCGGTAAAGCCTACGCACTTATAGTCGGCGCCAAGTGGCAAGGTTTCGTCCCAGTAAGCGACACCACCGACAGTTGGATAGTAGCCTGAACTGCCTGATGCAATGTCAGCTTCGGCAGAACCGTTTGTGCCGTTGAATTCGTAGGCGATGTGGAGGTTGTCTTCTGCATCGAAGAAAGCATCAACCCAACGTGGGAAGAGGAATGCAAGCTGGTCATCAGGGAATACCTGGTCAAAGCCTGGGTGGTTGTAGTAAACCACTTCGTCCCATGTTTCGCCGTTGTCGTCTGAATAGATGACCTTGCCATCGCACCAATTGCTGTTGATGACGGCAGCAACACGGTTCGGACGGCTGTAGTCGATTGGCAGGAAGTGAGCTTCGTTTGAGCTGAACATAAGGGCGTGGTTGGCATTGATTGGGTCGAGCACAACATTTTCCTTTGTCCATCCATCGCCTTTGTACTGGAAGTAAAGCAGTGGTTCGTGAACACCGGCAACATCGTAGCCGCTTGCTGTAACAAGGATGTGGATGATGTCGTGGTTGGCACCAGAGGTTTGTACTACTGGCCAGCATGGACCGTATGTGTTGTTAAGGTAAACTGGTTCTTCCCATTCGCCGCCGTTGCGGAAATCTTCATTGATGTAGATGGCGCATGCCGTGGCAGTGTGGGCAGCTACGACAAGACCGTTTGCACCATAACGTGCGATGGTGCCGAAACCTGTCTTTTCGCTTTCAACGCGGCCTTCAGAAGGAGTCCATTCACCTGTGGTAGGATCGTAAGAGGCGATGCCTGTGCCACGGTCAGTGAATGATGGATTGCTTGAGGTAGTCCAGCATGCTGCTGCGAAACCGTCTTCCCATGCAACGGTCTGGTTTCTCATGCCGGCGTTGGTCTGCCAGTCGTAAGTGGTGAAACCCAGTTCGATTTCTTCAGGAGCCAGCATGCTTCTGGTCTGGGCTGGAATGGTGTTTTGGTTGTTGTAGGTTTCGAGACCAGTCACCTTGATGGTCCTTTCAGCCTTTGGGGTTTGTCTTTCGACTCTGTTTTGAGCCATACCGCTTACTGCGAGACCCAAAATGAGTGCCATTGTAAATACTCTTCTCATGATTAGTAAGTTTTAAGTTAATAATAAGTGAATTGCTTTTATCAAAAATTGATGCCGCAAATATAGTGTTTTTTTCAAAAAAATTGGATATTTTAAAAAAAAAGAGGCCCGAAAGCCTCTTTTTTATGTGTGAGATCCGATGGATTTATTTCACAACGAACTTGACAGTGTTTTCAAAGCCGTTAGCCTTGACAGTAGCGAAGTAGATGCCGCTGTTGAGGTTGCTGAGGCTGACTTGGCCGTAGCCGAGAGCAGCGTTGACGGTCTTTTCCATAACCTTCTGGCC
>JAZQPN010000343.1:0-5165 GCA_045628585.1 Bacteroidales bacterium
GACTTCGACGCCGAATTCCCTCTTTAAACGGTCCAAAATAATATCAAGGTGTAATTCGCCCATACCTGACAATATGGTCTGACCCGAATTTTCATCGGTGTGTACGAAAAGCGTAGGATCTTCCTCAACCAGTTTGGTCAAGGAGAGAGCCAATTTGTCGAGATCTGCTGTGACCTTAGGCTCAACGGCGATGTTGACCACTGGATCAGGGAACTTGATGTTCTCGAGGATCAGCGGCTTGTTTTCAACCGTCAACGTATCACCCGTGCGGATGAGTTTGAAACCGACTGCAGCGCCAATGTCGCCCGCTGAGATTTCATCCATCGGGTTCTGTTTGTTGGCGTGCATCTGAACGATTTTAGCAATGCGTTCACGTTTGCCGGTCGAAACGTTCATGACGGTTTCGCCTGCCTTTAAGGTACCCGAATAGACGCGGAAGAAAGCAAGACGACCGACGAAAGGATCTGTGGCAATCTTAAATGCCAGAGCGCAGAACGGTCCGTTAGGATCGGCCTTGCGGATTTCCTCTTCTTCGGTCTTAGGATTGATGCCCGTGACATGGTCGATGTCCAAAGGACTTGGCAGATAGTTGACGATGCCGTCGAGGAGCATCTGCACGCCTTTGTTCTTAAAAGATGAACCGCACATTACCGGACAAATGCGAAGGTCAAGCGTTTCCTTGCGAATCTGAGCGATAAGCTCTTCTTCGGTAATGCTGTCAGGGTCTTCCATGTACTTTTCAAACAGTTCGTCGTTATCTTCAGCGGCGCCTTCGATAAGCTTGGTACGGTATTCTGCTACCATATCCTTCATATCTTCAGGGATTTCCACTTCGTTGAAAACGGAACCGTTGTCTTCTTCTTCCCAAACGTATGCCTTGTTCTTGATCAGGTCGACGACACCGATGAAGTTATCTTCGGCGCCGATAGGCAGCTGAATCGGGACAGGAGTAGCATGGAGTCTGTCTTCAATCTGGTCCATGACCTTGAAGAAGTCGGCTCCTACCCTATCCATCTTGTTGACGTAGCAAATACGTGGTACCTTATATTTATTAGCCTGATGCCAAACGGTCTCTGACTGAGGCTCGACACCGCCAACAGCGCAGAAGATAGCGATAGCGCCATCCAGAACACGCAAAGAACGTTCAACTTCAACAGTGAAGTCGACGTGGCCAGGAGTGTCGATGATATTGATCTTATAAGCCTCATTATTAAGGTGCCAGAACACCGTAGTAGCAGCTGAAGTGATGGTTATGCCGCGCTCCTGTTCCTGGACCATCCAGTCCATGGTGGCAGCGCCGTCGTGAACCTCACCGATCTTATGACTACGGCCAGTATAATAGAGGATGCGCTCGGTCGTAGTGGTCTTACCGGCATCGATGTGCGCCATAATACCAATGTTACGGACGAGTGTCAAGTTGTTCATATTATCCTGGACGTTTTGCATAATTAGTTCAATCTAACTCTATTAGAATCTGAAATGCGAGAATGCCTTGTTAGCATCTGCCATTCTGTGGATTTCTTCTTTCTTCTTGAATGCAGAACCTTCTTCCTTGTAAGCTGCCATGATTTCCGAAGCGAGCTTCAGAGCCATCGATTTCTCGTGACGTTTGCGGGCATAACCGATCAGGTTCTTCATACCGATGCTCTGCTTACGGGCAGGACGGATTTCTGAAGGAATCTGGAAGGTAGCACCACCAATACGACGGCTTCTTACTTCCACTTGAGGGGTAACGTTGGCCAGAGCCTTCTTCCACACCTCAACTGGATTTTCGTTGAGCTTACTTTCAACGATATCCATTGCTTCGTAGAAAATCTGATAAGCCAAATTCTTCTTACCTTCAAGCATGATGTTGTTCACGAACTTAGTGACCAGAACATCATTGTACTTTGGGTCAGGAAGGATAATTCTCTTCTTTGGTTTAGCTTTTCTCATGTCTTTAAGTCTTTACTTTTTGACTAATCACTTATTTCTTTGCGGCTGTTTTTTTAGGTCGTTTAGCACCGTATTTAGATCTACGCTGGCGGCGGCCATCAACACCTGATGTATCCAATGCACCACGGATGATGTGATAACGCACACCTGGCAAATCCTTAACACGACCTCCTCTGATCATGACGATAGAGTGTTCCTGCAGGTTATGGCCTTCGCCCGGGATGTATGCGTTGACTTCCTTCTGGTTGGTCAAACGAACCCTAGCAACCTTACGCATTGCTGAGTTAGGCTTTTTAGGGGTTGTCGTGTAAACACGAACGCACACGCCACGACGCTGTGGACATGAATCCAATGCTGGTGACTTACTCTTGTCGATCAATTTCTGGCGCCCTTTGCGCACTAATTGTTGAATAGTCGGCATTTTAATTTGTTAGGTTTAATTTAATTAGTTTATTTACTCCCTCTCACGAGGACTATTTTTATCAAACACAAGCCAAATTTGCTCGAAGGCACCGCTTTCAAGATGTAGTTGGGAAACACAATAAGCCATACGGCTTAGAAGTCTATAAACCCACGATGCAAAATAAACGCTTGACTTTTAATGTCTTACATCGTGCAGAAACCTATCACGTTTAACTTATCAGGTTCCTAACTATATCATTTTCAAGGGTAAACCCTCTTTCAATTCAGCGCGGCAAAAGTACAACAATTTTCGTTACGCTGTACATTATTTGAATCATTTTTTCTCATTTTTACTAAATTCGCTAATTTACAATCATTTACAAACAATCAATTGCAGCATTTCTTTCACTTTATCCTCATATTAATACAATTAATGCTCAAACACACAGCATTAATTGTTGATTAATGCGTCATTAATGACATGAATTTCATTTTCCACGGCATCTTTTTCAACAATTAATATCCAAAGCATGCATTTTGCATGAAAAAAGCCGACGACTTTCATCATCGGCTTTATTAAACGTCTGTTTTTTGTCAAAGGCTCATTTCGACAAGCTCAATGAGCTATGAGAAAACTTATTCTCCGAGCAAATGTTCGAACAGGAAGCTGTCAATCTTGGTGAACAGATGCATGCGGCATTCACCGTCGCCATATTCGTAACCTCCATAAATGCCGTGATTCTTGTTAGGATAAATCATCAAGTCAAACTGCTTGCCGTTCGAAATCATGGCCTTGATGAGTTCCATAGCGTTCTGGTAATGCACATTGTCGTCCCCACTGCCGTGGCAAAGAAGGTAGTTGCCCTTAATCATAGCCGTATTGTTGACCGGCGAATTCAGGTCGTAGCCGTCAGGGTTTTCCTGCGGGGTGCGCATGAAACGTTCGGTGTAGACATTATCATAATAACGCCAATTGGTGACAGGAGCCACCGACACAGCCGTGCTGATGACCTCCGAGCCTTTGGTGATGCCGTTGGCAGCCATGAAACCACCGTAGCTCCATCCATAAATACCGATGCGGTCGGCATCGACGTAAGGTTTCTTGGCCATATACTTGGCAAGGGTAATCATGTCTTCGGTTTCGTATTTGCCGAGTTGCAGATAAGTCATCTTCTTGAACATTTCGCCTTGTGCACCGCTACCTCTATTATTAATAGACACACTGATGATGCCGTGCTGTGCCAAGAGCTGCATCCACCAGAAATCACTGTCGGCCCATGAATTATTCACGGTCTGATAGCCAGGACCGCCGTAAACGTAAATCAAGACAGGATATTTCTTGTTCGGATCGAAATCAGGAGGAAGAATCTGCCAAGCATCAATTTCGGCCTGTGTTCCGTCAGGCATCACAAAAGCAGGATCACTGATGGTGAAGAATGACTTTTCGCCCAAATTGAAGTCCTTCATCTTCTCGACAAACTCATGATTGTCTTCCAACACGCGCACCACTTTGCCTTTTTTATCGTAAAGGACATATTGGTTCGGGTGGCTTGCGGTTGAGTTTATGTTAATAAGGTATGAAAAGTCGTTGCTGAAACGTGCGTTGTTGGTGCCTTCCAGACCTATCACTTCGCGGATTTTGCCTTTCAGGTCGACAGCATAAATCTGACGTTCGATATGCGATTTCTTGGCAGCCTGGAAAAAGACTTCCTTGCCATCGAAACCATATACTTGGGTCACATCCCAGTTGCCGTTGGTCAGCTGTTTGACGAGGGTGCCATCCATGAGATACATGTAGATATGGTTGTAACCGCTCTTTTCGGAAGTCATCAGGAAAGTGTTGCCATCGTCAACGAAAGTCCAGTCATCGGTGATGTCGATGTAGTAATCGTTGGTTTCATCGTAGAAAACGCGGCTTTCGCCAGTCGTTGCGTTGGCGGCAAGGATTTCGAGATGATTCTGATGACGGTTGAGTCGCTGGATGGCCAAGGTGTTGGCGTCCTTAGTCCAACCGATGCGTGGCAGATAAATGTCGGTTTCTTCGCCCGTGTCCATTTTCACGCTCTTTCCCGTTGCGAGGTCATAAACAAAGACTTCTACAATGCTGTTGTCTTCGCCAGCCTTTGGATACTTGAAGCTGTACCAGTCAGGGTAAAGGCCCTCAAACTCTTCCATCTGGAACTCCATCACATTGGATTCATCGAAACGATAGTAAGCGATTTTCTTGCTATCCGGCGACCAGTAGAAACCTTGCGAGAAACTGAATTCCTCTTCATAGACCCAGTCGGGCGCACCATTGATGACATAATTGTAAAGACCATCGTTGGTGAACTGTTTTTCTTCGCCAGTAGCCAAATCCTTGATGAAGAGGTTATTGTCGCGCATGAAAGCGACCTTGGTAGCATCAGGCGAGAATGTGGCGAGACGCTGTTTGCCGTTATCAGAAAGCGGCTGCAAGGTCTTGGTCTTCATGTCGTAGACATAATAATTAGCATGGAATGAATGACGGTAGATGTACTCCATATCAGTGAGGCACAGCATTTTGTCTTCATTCTGGCTCAATTCATAATTCTGGAGGCGGATAGGCAGGGTGTCGCCCGGCAAAACGAGGTCGTTGAGTGAGAACAAAGTGTTCACCAACTTGCCCGTCTTGTAGTTGTAAATGTTCAGGGCACCCTTTTCGAAGGAGCCATACGTCTTGCCATCTTTCATGGAATTCATGCCGCGGACGCCTTTTGTAGAGAAGGTTGAGCGCATGTAAAGGTCTTCCAATTCAAAATTCTTCTTTTCCTGGGCCGTAGCCGAGAATGTTCCAACAGCAAGGAACA
>JAZQPN010000344.1:0-1666 GCA_045628585.1 Bacteroidales bacterium
CTCCGCTATGCTTCGGACTGCACGGCAAATGTAGGTAAATGATTCCCTCGGCGCTCTTTTTTACAAAACAAAATTTTCCTGCAATTTGACCTATAGAAGCATAACTGCTATTTTTTTCCTGCAATTTGACCTATACGCCAAATCTTCTCACTTCGACAAGCTCAGTGAGCTATTCCAATTAGTGTTGAATTGTTTTTCGCTTGCTGAGCCTGTCGAAGCAAGGTCTTGTTTTCCATTTCAAAATCTCACTTCGACAAGCTCAGTGAGCTATTCTTTCTTTAATGCCTTCGCCGGATTGACCTTTGCCACCGAGACAATTTGCCACAGCACCGAGCCAATGGCTATCGCAAAGGAAATCAACACGGTAACGATGAATATCCAGGGATGAAGGTCGATTCTGTAATAATATTTTTCCAAAAAGATGTTTGAAATCCAGACTGCAATTGGAATTGCCAAAATATTGGAAATCAAAATCATAATAGAATAATTCCTTAAATTGCAAATGATTTCCTCTTCTATTGTGCTTCCAAAGACTTTGCAAATGGCAATACGGTTTCGGTTTTCTGATGCGAAATGTGTGCTCATGGCCACAAGCCCAAGAATTGAAATGAGAATGGCAACAATGGAAAAAATCTCAATCAGCGTTTTGATTGTGCCTAAACCGCCTGTCGAATAACGCTTTATTTCAGAAAGATAATTCATCGTGTAAGGATATACGAGTGTGCCATGCTTTTCTTTTGAATAACTTCCGTATGCCTTGCTGATTTCTTTCCTTGCATCATATTGATTTCCAACAGTTTCAACAAGCAATCCTCCGTGTATATTTTCAGGATTCTGAATGATGACAACGCCAAATTCGTTGCCTTTTGCAATTGGGCCGAAAACCACGATGAAATCTTCGACAACGCCAGCCACATTGTTGTATTTTGCCAAAGGCGTTCCTTCCAAATCAAAATGCGCGGCATCGAGACCTAAAGCCTTGAATGCTGATTCGCTGAACAAAACGGAGCCGGCCTCAATGTCCGAAAAACGATTTATTTCTTTGAATTTCATCATATTAAATATTGTTGTATCGCAATACATAGGACGCAAGGAATAAGGTTTTTCTTCCTTTTCTTCGATGCTTGATAACAACATTCCTGGAACATCACTGACGAAGCCAATGCTTTTCACGCATGGCAAAGCCTTTAATTTGTCGGCCAAAGGAAGCAATTCATCATAACTTACACCTAATTCAATATAGAACTTGTCCTCGAAATCGCAGCCCGTCGGCTTGTTTACGAAATGCCTCACCTGAAGCTCAAGCACAAGGCTGAACGCAATCAGGATGACGGCAATCATATTTTGCAAAACAATGAAAACTTTCGAAAATAACTGCTTGTTTCTCAGCCGAAAAGAGCCTTTTGTAACATCAAGCGGTGAAAAACGCAAGACCATGATGGCCGGAACCAATCCCGAAATTAAAGCCACGGTCAAAATCATGAGCGCATAACAAATAATGTATTTTGGCGTAAACGGTACTTCAATCATAATGTCGGTACCAATCAAGTCCCATATCGAAGGCATGATGGCTATGGCAATCAGGAGGCCTATCAGAAAACAAATTGTTGTAAAAGCAAGCGATTCAGCAAAATAGCGCAACAAAACATTCCGCTTTTCTGCGCCC
>JAZQPN010000345.1:0-7141 GCA_045628585.1 Bacteroidales bacterium
ATTGCGGTAGGCCATTTAACCCCGTGGCTCAAGGGTTGCTTGATGCAGAATCATGTGGTGCAAGCTCGATAGAGTATCGTTTCATGTTCGGCATGAATTTCACTTCCGTCAAATGGGGAAAGAATTAATAATGTGTTTTGCCCGGATAGTTTTTCCCCACATGATTTGTGATTTGTTGTGGAACGAAAGCACTTGGAACGGATGTATAGTGACTTGGATTTAGGATGAGTTTTGTTGGAAACATGTGCTTTTTCAGGGTTTCAGTAGATTGATAGGCACTACAAACACTCCGTCTTTCCTTCGGTAGGAAGGCCCGACTGCGGTAAGCACCATTAGGAACGAAGGTGCATTTTCATTGCTTTTTTCAACGATTTTCTTCCGGAGCGTTTTCAGCGAGGTGGCACCCTCTTCAATCAGTTTTTCTCCGCCAATCTTGATTTCTATGGCCCCCCAACGTCCATCTTCCAAATGGACTACGGCATCACATTCCAAACCTGCATTGTCGCGGTAATGTCGCACTTCACCATTCATCGTGGCGGCATAGATTGATAGGTCTCGGATGGCAAAATCTTCAAAGAAAAGTCCGAAACTGTTCAAGTCATGCTTCAGGTTATCGGGACCTATCGACAAGGCCCGACATGCGATGGAAGTGTCAACGAAATGCCGTGTCGGGGTTGTCCTGATGGAAGTTTTCGACCTGATATTTGGATTCCAAGCCTGAAGGTCGTCGATGATGAAAATGTCGCGCAAGGCTTCCATGTAATCGCCGAAAGTCTTGGGATCCATTGACCTTTCATTACTTTGCTTGACATCCTCTATGATGGTTGAGGCGGCGGCTTCGGTGGAAATGTGTCTGGCATAGCTGCGCAAAATCATACGCATCACTTCCGGATTCTTGTTGCGGAAACGCTCGTTGTCGCTGTCTTCAAAAAGAAAAAGTCCGTTATAATAGTTTTTTGTGATTTCCAACGCAATCTCCTTGTCGGCCAATACGGAAATCGGCCAGCCACCACGGCACATCAAAAAGGCTATGTCGTCAATCGTAAACGACTCGTTTCCATTGATTTTGATGTCGTTTTCGCCATCGAACAAATCTTTCAACGACACAATGCCTTTCGATTCGTTTGATTCAAAGAGCGACATGGGTTTCATTTTCACAGGCGTAATGCGCCCTGCTCCCGAATGATGCACTTCAGTTTTGTCGGCAGGAGTGGAACTGCCAGTCAGGATGAATTTCCCAAACCTGTAGTCAAAATCCAGATTGTCTTTCACCTGGTTCCACAAGTCGGGAACGGTTTGCCATTCGTCAATCAGTCGTGGAGTTTCACCTTCCAAAACTGCCTTTGGATTCAATTTTGCCAGCTCAATGGCTTGTTTCGTGTTCAGTTTCACGAAACTTTTCTGATAACGCAGGCAGGTTGTTGTCTTCCCGCAAAATTTTGGCCCAGCCACCAACACCGCACCTGATGTGCGCAGTTTCAAGGCAATTTCCTCTTCAATGAGTCTTTCGTAGTACATCTATCTTGAATTTTTACCCTGCAAAAATACAAAATCCCAAGAATTTCAATATATAATTCCCATAATTTTCAATAATAAATTCCCATAATTTTCAATTTTTAAAGAAAATCGTGTAAATGATATGTCTTATGACATATAACTTTCAAGGACATTGAACAAAAAAAGCTTGTGCCACACAATGTGTGACACAAGCTTGTGTTACTTGTAAGTATTTGAAATATAAATAATCATTCTTTCTTTCCGCCACCAAATTCCATCAGGTAAGCCTTCAGGAATTCGTCGATGCCGCCATCCATCACGCCTTGCACGTCGGAGGTTTGGTAGTTGGTGCGGTGGTCTTTCACGCGGCGGTCGTCGAAGACGTAGCTGCGTATCTGTGAGCCCCATTCTATCTTCATCTTTCCGGCTTCAATCTTGTTCTGTTCCTCCATGCGATGACGCATTTCGCGGTCGTAGAGTTGTGATTTCAGCAAGCGGAGTGCGTTTTCCTTATTCTTAGGTTGGTCGCGGGTTTCGGTGTTTTCGATGAGGATTTCCTCTTCTTCGCCCGTGTAAGGGTCTTTGTATTGATAGCGCAGACGCACGCCCGATTCCACCTTGTTCACATTCTGACCGCCAGCACCGCCGCTGCGGAAGGTATCCCACGAGAGGCGCGACTGCTCGACGACGATTTCGATGGTGTCGTCAATCAGCGGGGTGACGAAAACGGAAGCAAAGGATGTCATGCGCTTGCCTTGGGCGTTGTAAGGGGAGACGCGCACCAAGCGGTGAACGCCGTTTTCGCCTTTCAGATAACCGTAAGCATAATCGCCTTCCAGTTCCATTGTCACCTGTTTGATGCCAGCGTCGTCGGCTTCCAAGAGGTTTGCGATGGTGAGTTTGTATTTGTGGTCTTCGGCATAACGCATATACATGCGCATCAGCATCTGTGCCCAGTCTTGGGCTTCGGTGCCACCGGCTCCGGCGTTGATTTTCAGCACGCAACTCATCGGGTCGGCTTCTTCGCGAAGCATGTTCTTGAATTCAAGGTTCTCGACGATTTGCAATGCCGTGGCATACTGCTGGTCGACTTCCTCCTCAGTGGCTTCGCCTTCCTTGGCGAAATCGACTAAGACGGCGAGGTCGTCGTAGGCTTGCTGGGCTTCGTTGTAGCCGTTGAGCCATGCTTTCACTTCGCGCATTTTCTTCATCACCACTTCGGCGGCTTTCGGATCGTTCCAAAATTGCGGGTCTTGTGTCTTTTCTTCTAATTCCTGGGCTTCGATGGTACGTCTTTCGACGTCAAAGATACCTCCTCAAGGACTCAGTCCTCTTACATAAGTCTTTCTGTTGGTCTAAAGTGATCATTGGTGTTATGTTTGATTTAAAGATTTAAAATTCAAATATTTAAAGATTTGTTTCGGTTTGCCGCAATTTGCCGGAATGTTGAGATGCACGTTGTGAGTCCTTACTTTCCGACAATCAAACCATTTCTAAAAAACGTGCAAAAATAGGGAAAAAACGGGATGTGGCAATAACTTAATGAATGGCTGAAGCTATGGCAAACAATGGATAGTTGGTCATCCAGTTCTGTTCGCGGTAATCCGACATGGAAAATCTTACGCCTTTCAACCCCTCGTTTTTATCCACGAAAGCATGAAGGCTTTTGGCTTGCAGGTTTTCTTCCGCTTTCACTTCAATGGGTGTGATTTTGTCGTCTTTCTGTACGAGAAAATCGATTTCGCCTTGCGAATTGTCTGCCGACCAATAGTAAATATCCAAATTCTTGACGTATTTAAGTTGCTGAAGGACATATTGTTCCGTAAGCGCACCTTTGTAGTCGGTATAAAGCGAGTTGCCATCTAACAAGGTCTTGGCAGAAAGTCGGCTCATGGCACCCAAGAGGCCGATGTCGAGGGCGAAAAGTTTGAAAGCTGCAAAATCTTCGTAGGCCGACAAAGGCAACTGCCCTTTTTTCGTCCGGTTGACTTTGTAGACAAGGCCAGCATCTTGCAGCCATTCGATGGAAAGTTCAAAGTCTTTTGCCCGCGCACCTTCCTTTAGGGAGCCGTAGATGAATTTTCGGTTTTCTTTCGCCAACTGTCCCGGAATGGACCGCCATACCATGCGCAGCCGTGGCACTTCATTAAGCGGTGCGTGTTTCGAGAAATCGCTCTCATAAGTTTCGATGATGTTTTGCTGAAGCGCCCTTGCCGTTTCAAAGTTTTGGCTTTCGACAAACGACATGACCACTTCGGGCATTCCGCCAATGAAAAAGTATTGCCGCAGATAGTTCTCGATTTTCGAATGGAAGGCTTTCATCATTTCCCAATCGGAACTGGCGACAAGTCCGGCCAATTGCTGTTGACCAAGAGCAGACAGGAATTCTTGAAACGACAAAGGGTATAATTGCAGGAAATCCACTTTTCCGACAGGGAAGGAGTCGTTGTGATGCATGGCGATGCCAAGCAGTGAACCTGCCGCAATGATTGGATATTGCGGTGCCTTTTCGTAGAAATATTTCAGTGCGGTGATGCCGCGTGGCGATTCCTGCAATTCGTCAAAAAGAATCAAGGTGTTTTCGTCAATGACGACACCTGTCTCCAATTGCAAAGCCAGGACGATGCGGTTGATGTCGAAGTCTTTTTCGAAGATGTTTTTGAGCAGTTCGTTGTCCTCAAAGTTAATATAGACGTGTTTCGGAAAGGCTTCTTTGGCAAATTGCTTCATCAACCAAGTCTTTCCGACTTGCCTTGCACCTTTGATAATCAGAGGCTTGCGGTTTTTCTTGTCTTTCCATTCGTAAAGTTGTCTGATGGCTTCCCTATACATATTCAATCGTTTTTACGCTGCAAAAGTAACACTATTTTTTGAATAAAAAACAAAAGTGCGCCTGAAAAGTGTAGTGAAGTTACAAAAAGTCCGACTAAAAAGTGTAGTTAAACTACAAAAAGTCCGACTAAAAAGTGTAGTTAAACTACAAAAAGTCCGACTAAAAAGTGTAAATTGATGTTGTTGGAAGTGTTTGTAGAGACGTCGTCTCTGTATTCAATTTAAGGTGCAAAGTAAGAAATTTTCCTGAGTCTGTAATAAAAGCCTACCTTTGTTGTCTAACATGGCAAACGTTGCAACGGAATGAAGAAATAATTAATGGCAATTATGAACAACGACAAAGAACACCAGTTTGAAATCTTGGTGCAACAGCACAAACGGACTATCTACACGGTCTGTTACATGTTTTCGAGCGATAAGGCTGAAATTGACGACCTCTTTCAGGAAATCCTCATCCGGCTTTGGAATGGTTTCGACCATTACGAAGGGCGCAGTTCTGAACGGACTTGGGTCTTTCGGGTTTCATTGAACGCGGCCATCAATCACGACAAAAAGGAACGCCGGCGAATCAAGACGGTCCCGCTGACGGTTGACATCGACCCATACGAGGCCGACGACCCTTCGACACAGCAAATCCGTGAACTATACGACCGCATCTCGCGCCTCGACCTCATCGACAGAAGTCTTATCCTTTTGTGGCTTGAGGGTGTGAGCTATGACGAAATCGGTGCCATCATTGGCATCACGCCTAACAATGTAGGCGTCAGGCTGACGCGCATAAAGGAAAAACTGGTGAAAATGTCAAAAAATCAATGAAAGGGAAACAACATGGAAAATCAGGAAAACAACCAGCAATTTGAGCTTGAACAGCTTAAAACCCAATTCGCTACTTTGCAACAGCAATTCGACCGTCAGCAAATCGTCAACGACAAGCTGATGAAGTCGTCTATCAAACAGAATCTGAGTTTTTATAAACGATACCAATGGGTCGAAATCATTGGCTATCTTGTTGTGGCGGTTCTTGGCCTGTTATGCATTCGGTGGACATTAAATGATCTGGGAATGAAGCTGTTTTGGGTTTCGTTTTGCACAGTCTGTTTAGCCATCGAACTGTTACTATATCGTAAAATTAAAGTTAAATCGTTTGAAAACAATGATTTACTTACATTTTTAGAATGCGCAAGAAATACAAAAAAACTATTTTCGTCCTACATTGCGATGAGTTCTTCTGTCGGTATTATTATCATCTTCGGATTCTTCTTATCTTCGTTGGGTAAGGAACATGGCTTGCCTGATTTATGGACAGTTCTCGCCGCTTCTGCTCTGATAATAGCATTCTTTGTTTGCGTGGGAATCATTATTGTTCGCTATGTCACAAAGCCTTGTGATGAGATTATCCGTCAAATTGAAAACTATGAACCTGCCAACGAAAAGGAAGTCCGTACCGATAAAAGCCAGAGACGTTTTTTTGCAGTTATGATGGTCGTGTTTCTGGGACTTGACATTTGGGGTTGCTGCATTATAGCCTCAAAACTGAAATTTGCACCATGGAATCGTAGCACCACCTATGAGAGGAGTGCGGATGACTTGGCAGTAGGAGGAAGCCTTGAAATCTGGGAAGTACGTTCTGAAACGACTGTAAACGACAGAACTTCCTATCGCGATGACTTGCCATTTCAGGAAAACGATTCCATTGTGTTGAGACTTGATGCCGACACCACGAAGCAGGCAATGTTGTACGCTTTGGGAAAGACAACATCGGAAGGACCTGCCATCAGTTCGGCGGTGCTTGGAGGAAAGCACATGGTGAAGAAAGTTGTGCGTGGACCATATTTGGAAGGTACAACGAACCAAATCATTACTTTCTTGACCCCTGAAGCTTCTGTGCTTTTCCGCAGATTTACAGAGAATTGCTTGCTCAATGGGAGAAGCGGAGCAGTGGTTTTGGATGGAAAGGTTTATCAAACTTGGAAAGTGACTGGAGTCATCGAAAACGGAGCGTTCTTTGTCAAATTGGATGCCTCGGAAGCTGAAACGGATGAGTTCTGCAAAACCTTATTAAGGCAGTGATAGTTGTACCATTAGGTGCTATTTGTGTTACACTGTAGAGACGTAGCGTGCTACGTCTCTGCTTTTTTTCTGTTAAGATAAATAACAAAATCCATATTTTTGCAATCCTAATTTATCACATTATGAAACGATATTTCCTGATTTCCTTGATGTTGGCTTTTGGTCTCGCCAACATTCTCACAGGTTGCAAGAAACCTGAAACTGACCCGTTTGTCGAATTTGAATCCAAACTGAAAGAATTGTCCAAAGTAGTTTCCGTCACCAAAGAAGAAACAGCTGATTTCACGGCAAAATACAAAGTTTTCTTTGAGCAGCCCATCGACCATGACGATGCTTCTGCTGGCACTTACAAGCAGCTGGTTTACGTCTTTCTGAATCATCCGGATAGCATAAATGTTTTGGTTACAGAAGGTTATCATGCTTTTGATGCGCAAAGGGTTTCGGAATTAGTGCCAATGTTCCATGGAAATCAGATTGTGGTGGAGCACCGCTTTTATGGCGAGTCGAAAATTGATGATGACACTTACCGTTATATGAATGCCGACAATTCGTGCGACGATTTGCACGAAGTCGTGACTTCGTTGAAGCAACTGCTTTCGGGCAAATGGATTTCGACCGGTGTCAGCAAAAGCGGCCTGACTTGCAACATGTACCGCGCCTGGTATCCCAATGATGTTGACGTTACCGTGCCTTACAGTTCGCCGTTCTGCATCGGGCGCTATGATGACCGTGCTGCCCAAGC
>JAZQPN010000346.1:0-3063 GCA_045628585.1 Bacteroidales bacterium
CGATTCCGTTATCGGGATCACCGACCGTCTCGTCGTATATCCATCCGCAGGCGTCACATACATACTTCATAATTTTCGTCTCCTTTATAATAATTATTATTTTATCGGTTCAAAATCGGCTGCGCCGTGTTTGCACAGCGGGCACACAAAATCGTCGGGGAGTTCATCGCCCTCGTAAACGTATCCGCATATCTTGCAGACATATCCTTTTTTGCCTTCGGTCTGCGGCTTGGGCTTGACGTTGTTCTGATAATAAGTGTAGGTCATCGTTTCTTTGTCGGAGATCACGCGGGCTTCGGTAACGGAGCAGATGAACATGCCGTGCGAATCAAGGTCAACATACTGTTCGACCTTTAAGGACATGAACGAATTGATGTATTTCGGCAGGAAGGCAAGTCCGTTGTCCGAACGGAGCACTTCCCAGTTTGCGAATTTATCGACCGATCTGCCGCTCTTGAAGCCGAACGACTCAAACACAGTGAACGGAGCATCTACGGACAGGCAGTTGACATTCATAATTCCCGTTTGCTTGATGATGTGATGCGAGTAGTTCTGCTTATTGATACAGACGGCGATACGGTTCGGCGTATTGGTGACCTGAGAAACCGTGTTGACGATCAAGCCGTTATCTTTTTTGCCGTCACCCGAAGTAACGACATAAAGTCCGTAACCGATATTGAAGAGCGCCGTCAGATTGTTTTTGTTGGCGGTTTCACCGTTCTGCGCAACATATTCCTTTGTCAGTTCTTCGGCGAGAGAGTCGATCTGTGCTTTGCTTTCGTCGTTAAGCGCAGACATGATCTTTACCGTTGTGTCGGCATAAGTGATATCCTTACAGCCTTCCAGCATCGACTTCATCGTTTTTGCCGCCTGCGGTGCCCATGAGCCGTTTTCGATAAGCCCGACGGTTTTATTCTTGAATCCGCGTTCGGTCAAATGATTGATAAACTCTCTCATAAACGGGAAAATATCCGCGTTATATGTCGTTGTAGCAAGAACGATTTTTCCGTAACGGAAAGCATCCTCCACACATTCAGCCATATCCTCTCTTGCAAGGTCATTCAGGACAACTTTGGGGCAACCGTTGGCTTTAAGTTTCTCGGCAAGCAGTTCAACCGCTTTTTTCGTATTTCCGTATACGGAGGTATAAGCGATCACAATGCCTTCACTCTCGACTCCGTAGGAAGACCATGTATTATAAAGGTTCAGATAATAGCTGAGATTTTCGGAAAGGACCGGACCGTGCAGAGGGCAGATCGTTTGAATATCCAAAGCGGATGCTTTTTTCATCAGCGCCTGCACCTGTGCGCCGTATTTGCCGACGATACCGAAATAGTACCGTCTCGCTTCACACGCCCAATCTTCATCTGCATCCAATGCACCGAATTTTCCGAAGCCGTCGGCGGAGAACAGTACCTTATCAGTGCTGTCGTAGGTGACGATGACCTCCGGCCAGTGCACCATCGGTGCGGTCACAAACATCAGCGTGTGCTTGCCGAGTGAAAGTGTATCGCCTTCGCCGACAACGGTCCTGCGGTCTTCGAAATCCGTTCCGAAGAAGTTTTTCATCATTGTGAATGCCTTTGAAGAGGAAACGACCGTCGCTTCCGGGTAGGTATTCATAAACGAAACGATGTTGGCGGAGTGATCCGGCTCCATGTGCTGAACGATCAGGTAATCCGGCTTTTTGTCGCCGAGGACCTTTGCAAGATTGTCGAGCCACTCGTGAGTGAATTTTCTGTCCACCGTGTCCATAACGGCGATCTTTTCGTCAATAACGGCATACGAGTTATATGCAATCCCGTTGGGAACGACATACTGACCTTCAAACAGATCGATTTGGTGGTCGTTCACACCTATATATTTGATATCATTGGTAATCTGCATCTCTATTCCTCCTGTTAAAGCTGTGACAGCATTTTTTCAGCATCATCTGCCGCTTTTACTATGTCGTTTGCAAAAACAATAATTCCGCTTTCGTCGATCAAATAGGTTGTTCTGACAACACCCATTGATGTTTTTCCGTAAAGCTTCTTTTCTTTCCAGATATCGTACGCCTCTATGACTGTACGATCCGTATCGGAAAGAAGCGTGAATTTCAATTCATAATTCGATTCAAATTTTTTGTGAGAGGCAACCGAATCTTTTGATTTACCTCTTCTGGGCCAGCCATTGCTACTATTTAAGCAATGCCGCAAGGTCTTCTTCCGGAGTAGTGATCGGTGCAATGCCGTAATTTTCCACCAAATAATTCAGGATATTAGGTGAAACAAAAGCCGGAAGAGAAGGACCAAGGCGGATGCTCTTGATTCCAAGATGGAGTAGTGTCAGCAGGATGCAGACGGCCTTCTGCTCATACCATGATAGCACGAAGGACAGCGGCAGTTCATTTACGCCACATCCAAAGGCATTTGCAAGAGCTACGGCTACCTGAATTGCACCATATGCATCATTGCACTGGCCCATATCCATAAGTCTTGGTAAGCCGCCAATGGTTCCAAGACCAAGATCATTGAAACGGTACTTTCCACATGCCAGTGTAAGCACAATGCTGTCATCCGGTGTCTGTTTTACAAACTCTGTATAATAATTTCTGCCCGGTTTTGCTCCATCGCATCCGGCAACCAGAAAGAAATGTTTAATCGCACCATTTTTTACTGCTTCTACTACAGTTCCTGCATTTTCAAGGATGAATCCATGACCGAAACCTGTAGATACTTCTGTTCCGCCATTAATTCCTGTAAATTCTCTATCCTCAGTAAATCCACCAAGCTCTAATGCTTTTTCAATAACAGGGGTAAAATCTTTTTCTTCACCAATATGCACTGCACCTGGGAATGCAACTACTTCTGTTGTAAACACTCTGTCTGCATAACTTGCTTTCGGAGGCATCAGGCAATTGGTTGTAAAAAGGATTGGCGCAGGTAGATCCGCAAACTCTTTCTGCTGGTTCTGCCATGCGGTTCCAAAATTGCCTTTTAAATGAGGATACTTCTTTAATTCAGGATAAGCATGCGCCGGCAGCATCTCACCATGGGTGTAAATATTGATGCCTTTCCCTTC
>JAZQPN010000347.1:0-5827 GCA_045628585.1 Bacteroidales bacterium
ATCTCTCAAAAACCTTGTTCAACGGATTTGTTTTATGGCATTGACTATCATTCGCACCTCGGCACGAAACGCGCCGGCATGGTGACGCGTGAGGAAAATCTGTTTCACCGTTCGATTCACGATATTGAGAATTCCTATTTCAGGACGAAATTTAGTGATGAAATGGGCAAATTCACGGGCAATTTGGGTATTGGTGTCATCAGCGATACGGATGCCCAGCCTATCGTGGTCAATTCGCATCTGGGACGTTTTGCCATCGCTACCGTAGCCCGCATTAACAATCTTGATGAACTCGTGGAGCATTGCCTTAATAACCGTCAGCATTTTGCCGAACTGAGTTCCGGCTCGACAAATCCGACGGAATTGATAGCGCTTCTCATCACGCAAGGCGAGACTTTCGTCGATGGCATCAACAACGTATATAATAAGGTGAAAGGTTCCTGCTCAATGCTGATTCTGACTGATGACGGCATTATTGCAGCGCGTGACTTTTATGGCCGTACTCCGATTGTCGTTGGCAAGAAGGATGACGCATACGCTGTCGCTTCTGAAAGCCATAGTTACATAAATTTGGACTATACCACTTGCTACAATGTCGGTCCTGGCGAAATTGTGAAAGTTACGTTGAATGGAGTGGAACAGCTTAAAAAGCCGAATTCTAAGAATCAGATTTGTTCTTTCCTTTGGGTCTACTATGGTTATCCTGTCACTGATTATGAAGGCATCAACGTTGAAGAGGCACGTTATCGCGAAGGCATCGAAGTGGGCAAGAATGATGACATCGAAATTGATTATGTCTCGGCCATTCCTGATTCGGGAATCGGCATGGCCTTGGGCTATTCTAATGTTAAAAAGGTGCCGTACAAACGTGGCGTCGTGAAATATACGCCAACTTGGTCTCGCAGCTTTATGCCTGTCAATCAGAAGCAAAGGGAACATGTGGCCAAAATGAAACTCATTGCCAACCGTCAGCTTTTGGATGGCAAGCGGGTGGTTTTCTGCGACGATAGCATCGTGCGTGGCACCCAGTTGCGCGACAACGTGAAGATGCTTTACGATTTTGGCGCCAAGGAAGTGCATATCCGCATCAGCTGTCCGCCTTTGCTTTACGGTTGTCCATTTCTGAATTTCTCGGCATCGAAAAACGTGATGGAACTGGTTACACGCCGTTTCGTTGAGGAACTGGAAGGTTCAAGCGAAAAGAATCTTGAGCGTTATTGTGATTCAACTTCGAAAGAATATGCCAATATGGTGGAAAAGATGCGCCGCCAACTTGGTGTCGACACCTTGAAATTCAACACGCTTGAAGGAGTTGTGAATGCCATCGGACTGCCAAAATGCGATCTTTGCACGCATTGTTTCGATGGCTCAAGCTACGGCTATTAATTATATTGGTTTTATTTTCAGTAAGATAAGTTTAAATTGGTATTTTTCTTCAAAAAAAGATTGCCAGTTGGGGAAAAGTCCGTACTTTTGCATCGGGTAAGTCTTATACGACCAGCTCCCGCTGAAATCCCCCAGGACTGGAAGGTAGCAAGGGTAGGTGGTTGTAGCGGTGCGATATGAGTAGCTTACCCTTTTTTATTGTATAACAAAGCGGCTGAGTAAATCAGTCGCTTTTGTGTTTGTGATGAGATAGAGTGTCAGATGATGTTCTCGCCTTCCGAGCGTTTTTTCAGTTCCTTGGCAATCTTGATAAATTCACCGGCTGTCATTTCCTTCAGGTAAATCAGGCCGTGTGTGGCGCGGATAAGCGAGTCTTCGTTTTCGTAGAAATAATTCTTGCCCAGAATGTGCTGAATCTGTTTCAGTTGCTTCACCCATACTCTCCTTGAAATTTCGCAGAACGGGCCATCACATTCAGGACTTGGGAAAGCGGCTTCCACTTGCGTCAGGTAACTTTCTTCAAACGATTTGGCGTGAATGGCTAAGTCGTTCATCGAGACAGGGACCAAAAGCGTGGCTTCGGAAGGGTGGAACTTGAACCACACGTTGCGGTAGCCGATGATGCGTAGTTTCGACAAATCCGTTTCCTTGCTCCAAATTGAGACTGCCGTCGCAATGGCTTGCAAAACCTTGTAATGTGTGTCGGGGCCACTGCCTTCAGGGTCAAAGGCAAGGCTGATGATGGTGGGCTTGTGCTCGCGGAACTGTTTCAAAATCACGTTGACATCGTCTTGATTGTCAGGATTTTTGTCGCCTTGGTAGAAACTGAGCCGCCAATGGTGTATGTTGTTGATTTCCACACCGGCATAGTTCCACACGAGCTCTTCCTCAAATTCGCGCAGACGGCCTTTCAGCATTTGCACTTCAGGTGAGTTTTTGCCGCCGTCGTAGCAGTCTTGAAGTTCGATGATGGTGCTTTTGAAGCAGGAAGTCACTTCTTCGACATTTTTCAGTTGCCAAATTTCGATGGCGTCGCGGATGACGCGGTGGCACAGTCCTCTTGTCTTTTCCGTTTCGTTTTTCTGGGCGCAGTTGTCTAAGAAATGGTAAACGTCCTTGTAGCGTTTGTGCTTGTAGCCTTCGCTGAAGAAATCGGGATACTTGAACATTTGGATGCGACCGCTCTCAATCATCTCCAGACAGGATTGTAATGTTTTGATTACAAAGTTGTTGGTTACGGAATTGAAACCTGATGTGGCCACAGCAAAATGCACATTGTTGCTAATAGGCTGCAACTGACGGTTGGCGTAAGGCATGATGCCCAACATGATGTCGTCGTGATGTGGTCCGGTGTGATAGATGTTTTGCCCATAGTCGATGACTTTGCCGCGCTGGAGCTTATTCTTCACGGAATCAATGACATCCTGCACGGTTTGTAGACTTACATCGGGAATTTGGCTGCACCATTTGTCGTTTTGCAGGTCTTTCAAAGTGAGATTATGCGCATATTTGTCGATGCGGTTGCAGAGGTCGATAATGGCACGTTCGGTCTTCTCGAAATTCCAAGGCGTTGACAGATAATAGCGTTCCACCGAGTCTTCAAGTTTGCAAGCACTGCCTTCGGTGAGGTAGAAACGTCCGTTTTCGAGGCGTTGCAATGCCGTGGCAGGGTAGACGGCGGTCATTTTGCTTTCAAGGCTGGCTTTCACAATGTCGGCATTGGCTTCGCCTGCGGCAAAAATGATGACAGTGGCGTTAGGATTGTAAGTGATTGTCTCCAAGCCGATTGTAATCACCAAACGTTCCTTCGCCACGTTGATGCCGCCCAAGGTTGTAGCTGCATCGGCTTGGGTCTCAAAGTTGGTTTGCGTGAGGCGTGTGGTGGTGAAAAGGTCGGAACCTTTGATGTTATACGCAATGTGCCCATCTGGACCAATCGGACTGAGATAGAACCCGATGCCGCCTAATTTTCTGATTTTGTGTTCGTAACGCGAGCACCAGTCGTCAATCATGAAAATGGATCGTTTCAGCGTTTCCTCTTCGGGCTTGGCTTCGCGGCTGCGCAGAGTGAGGTCGATTTTGAAATCTGGGAAGATTTCCTTGTAGGTCTTGCCGCCGTCAAGCAGAATTTCGTCGGAGTTAATCAGCCAGGCTTTTTCAATGTCGAGGCCGAAGCCTTTGATGTAGTTTTCCATGACGAAATTGTAGGCCGAGTTGTGCTGCAAGGGCGAAATCGGATAGAACTCATCGCTTTGCACGAAATGCAAGCCTTTCAGACTTGGTTTTTCTATGGTTCCTAAACCATGTTCTTGCAGAAGTTGCTGAATTTCATCGTTTTCCCAATTGTCCAAAATCTGATGCGTGAAACGGATGAAAAGACTGGCGTGCTTGTCGGCTGGCAGACTGATGACGCCGTCAGGGTTTTCCGACACCCATTCGATGAAGCGCAAGGCCATCATCAGGCTGAGTTTCGGCAAGTCGGGTGCAATAATATAAGGTGTTGTTGTGCTGATTTTATCGATGCCTGAAATTTTCAGGAAACTTTGTTCTACTTTGGAATAACTGTTCATTTTCAATGTGTTATTAATTGTTCAAAATTAAACTTCTATTTGGATTTCGAGGCTGCGAGGTTTCGGGATTTCGAGGTTGAGGGATGTTAAGTGTTCCCAGAGACCTCGTAGTCTCGTGTTCCCGAAATCTCGTGACCTCGCGACCTTGTTTTTCAATATGTAAACTGAATTTGCTCATCTACTTATAATCAGAATCGCCAATTCGGGTCGTCGGTTCTTTCGTTTTCGAGAATATTTTTTAATTCTTCAAATATTTCTTTGTTGCTGTCAATCAAATTGTTGCTTTCGGTCGGGTCGTCTTTTATGTTGTAAAGTTCAAAAATAGGTTCGCCACTCACATTGAGTTTGATGAGTTTCCAATCGCTCTTTCTCACGCATTGCGCACCGCCGTTTTCCTGAAATTCAAAATAGAGGTAATCATGCTCCATTTGAGATTTTCCGAGCAATAGAGGCTTGATGCTAATGCCGTCACATTCAGGTATTTCTGCGCCGATGAGTTCGGCAAAAGTGGGCAGATAATCCCAAAAGGCAAACATGAAATCGCTTTGCGTGTCGGGACTGATTTTGCCTTTCCAAGTCATCACGGTAGGGATGCGGATGCCGCCTTCGTAAAGGTCGCGTTTGTAGCCGCGGTAAATGCCGTTGCTGTTGAAGAAATCTGGATTGTTGCCGCCTTCCCAATGCGGGCCGTTGTCGGAGGTGACGATGATCAAAGTGTTGTCAATCAAGCCTGTCTCTTTCAGTTTTTCTACGATTTGACCGACATAAAAATCATATCGCGACACCATGGCGGCGTAAGCGGCAAGTGGTTCGTTTTGAGAGCCGTATCCGCCAATGCGGAACGATTTGCAGCCGTAATCGCAACCTTGGTAGGGTGTTTCCTTGAATTTGCCTTCGTATTGCTGAAACAGACTGTCGTTAGGCGCAATCAGTTCGGCGTGGGGCAAAATGCAAGGCACGAAAAGGAAGAAAGGCTCGTTTTTGTGATTTTCAATGAATTGCAACGTGAGTTGCTGAATGGTGTCAGGCGCGTAAGTTCCGTTGTTTGCTTTTGCGTTGGCTTTCAGTTCAATGCGCGCTGAATCATGGTAGAGATAATCGGGATAATAGCTGTGCGAAAGCCGCTGGCAGTTGTAGCCGAAAAACTCATCTACATATTGGTTTTCAGGTGCGCCTTCCGATTTGGGTGCGCCCAAGCCCCATTTGCCGAAAACGCCTGTGGCATAGCCGTTTTCCTTGAAAAGGCGGAAAATCGTATTGGTGTTTTCGGGCAGCGCCATTTGGCCTTCGGGATAGATTTCAAAGTTGCCGCGAATTGGGGCGTGGCCGCTGTTGAGACCGGTCAGGAGGCTGGCGCGAGAAGGTGCGCTGACGGTGGTGCCGGAGTAGCTTTGCGTGCAAATCATGCCTTCCTTGGCCAAGGCGTCGATGTTGGGTGTCTTGATGATTTCCTGTCCGAAACAGCCAAAATCGCCATAACCCAAGTCGTCGGCCAAAATGAAAACGATGTTGGGTTTTTCGGTAGTTTGCTCCTTGCTTTTGTCTGTGTTACAAGCGGTTAATGCCGAAAGCGTGGCGGCTGATATCAGGGTGGCTTGCTTGAGTTTCATCGTAAAACGGATTTATTTGCAAAAGTAGTGTTTTGTTTTAGTATTTTTGCGCGAAAAGATGACAAAATGAAAAAAGAGGAATGTTTTTATCTGGGCCGCATTGCCAAGACGCACGGCATCAAAGGCGAAGTGACGATTAAGATTGATGCTGACGATCCGTCGGCTTATCTCGACATGAAGTATTTCTACCTTGAATATAATAAGGTGTTGACACCGTTTTTCGTTGAGAAACTGATTATGAGCGGCGACAAGTTTTTCGCT
>JAZQPN010000348.1:0-4806 GCA_045628585.1 Bacteroidales bacterium
TCGACCACCAAATCCTGATAGCCGAACATGGAACCTCTTTCGGTCAGCATGACTTTTCCGTTGCCCGATTGCCTCACCTTGTCGACGGCAAAGCCCATGGCTTCGCCCGAAAGGAATTGTCCCTTCTTGATGTTAATGGTCTTGCCTGTTTTGGCAGCGGCCACCAATAAATCGGTCTGACGGCAAAGGAAAGCTGGAATTTGCAGAATGTCAACGTATTCGGCGGCCATTTCCGCTTCTTCTGCTGCATGGATGTCGGTAACGACGGGAACACCGAATTCGGCTTTCGCCTTGGCCAAGACCTTCAGGGCTTTTTCATCGCCAATGCCCGTGAAGGAATCCAAACGCGAGCGGTTTGCCTTGCGGTAGGAGCCTTTGAAGACAAACGGAATATCTAATTTTGCGGTGATTTCTTTTAGCGTTTCGGCAATGTGCAGGGGAGTGGTCTCGTCTTCAATGACGCAGGGACCGGCCAAAAGGAAAAAACGGTCGTTGCGCAGGTTTTTCAGAAAGTCGAATTGTGTTGCATCCATGATGGAAAATTTTTGCAAAGATAATCATTTTTGTCACAAAGCTTTCAAAACTGTCTCAAAACCTATTGCTTGAAACGCGGATGATAGCAAGATAAGGTTTCGCGGAGCAATTCGTCGGAGATGTGCGTGTAGATTTCAGTCGTGCTCACGCTTGCGTGACCCAGCATCTGCTGCACGGCCAAGAGATTGGCGCCGCCTTCAAGCAAATGCGTGGCAAAGGAATGGCGGAAAGTGTGCGGACTGATGCTTTTTTCAATGTTGTTGGTTTCGGCTAACTCCTTCACAATCAGGAAGACCATTTGTCGGGTGAGTCCGCTGCCGCGTCGGTTGAGGAAAACGGTATCGGTGAATTTAGGTTTCACGTTGATGTGCAATCTTTCGCCTTCGATGTAATTGTAAAGGATTTTCAGGCTGCCGTCGCCAATAGGGATGAGTCTTTCCTTGTCGCCTTTTCCGATGACACGGATAAAGCCATCGTTTTTGTATATGTTGCTGATTTGTAAGTCGATGAGTTCCGAAACGCGCAAGCCGCAACCATACATCACTTCAATCATGGCTTTGTTGCGGTGGCCGTTGGGCTGGCTGAGGTCGATGCTGTCAATCATTTTCTGGATTTCGTCGTAGGTCAGCACTTCGGGCAGATGCCGTCCCAATGTGGGCGAATTGATGAGTGCGGTCGGGTCGATTTCAACGATTTCTTCGTTTTGCAGGTAGCGGTAGAATGATTTCAGTCCGGAAAGGATTCTAGCCTGCGATTTGGCACCTATGTTTAAATCGTAAAGGTAGGCGAAAAAGTTTTCAATGGTTTGCATTTCGATGTCAGCCAACTCGGTGGATAGGCCCTGTGCTTGCAGATATTGCAGGAAAAGACTGACATCGTGGTCGTAGGCCGCAATGCTGTTTTCCGACAAGGATTGCTCAAGGCGCAGGTAATCGGTGTAGTGCTTTATGAGTTTTGGGCTGATAACCATTGGTTTGAATTAGCAGAAAACGGCTTTTGAAATCTCGTTTTCAAGAAATGAAGCCACGTAACCAACGCTTTGATAATAGAAGCCTGTTGCTGTGTTTTGAAGACATTCGAATGTTTCGGAAGTATAAAGAACATCGATGGCTTCGGATGGCGTGTATCCGTATTTTTCCATCAACCAGTCGGTTAGTTTTACGGTAAGCTCATCTTTGAGCATCTGTATCTGTTGTGCGTTAAGTCTTGTCATAGGGCGGCTAATTTTCCTCCGTTGGCTTTACAGACCTCATACATAACCTCAACGGAATCGTCAAAAGACTGTGTATGAAGCACTTCATGGTGTTTGTAGAAATGGTCAAGACCTTTGAAACGCTTGAGATATGCATACGCTTGACGAGGCATAATGTTGTATTTGGACGCAAACTCACTGATAAGCGCCACCCAATAGCCTACGATATAGTGTTCTTCCCTTGACATGTTGATTTGTCTTTTGCGTTTGACCTTGGTTTGCAAAAGTAATTACTTTTTTATTGTCGGCAATACTTTTGCATCAAATATATATGATTATCTCAATTCCAGCAAAGTAATGTTTTCCACATGCTGTGTGTGCGGGAACATGTCGACGGGCTGAACGGCCATCACCTTGTAGGCTTGGTCGAGCAACTGAAGGTCACGGGCTTGGGTTGCAGGATTGCAGCTGACATACACGATTTTCTTGGCGCGGATTTTCAGCAACTGCTCCACAACGCTTTCGGCCATGCCGGCGCGTGGCGGGTCGGTGACGATGAAATCGGGGCGACCGTTGGCTTCAATGAAATCGTCAGTGAAGACCTTGGCCATATCGCCTGCATAGAAGGTGCAGTTCGTGATGCCGTTGATTTCGGCATTCACCTTGGCATCCTGAATGGCTTCCTCAACGTATTCAATGCCAACGACTTTCTTTACAAAACGTGAGAAATACTGCGCAATGGTTCCCGTGCCGGTGTAAAGGTCGTACATCAGTTCGTCGCCTTGAACGTTAGCCAAATCGAAAGCGGCGTGATATAACCTTTCGGCTTGATAGACATTGGTTTGGAAGAATGAAACCGGTCCGATGCGGAACTTCAAATCGTCGAAGCCGGGGCGGGGAGAGGCCATCGTTTCAATCAGGTAAGGATCGCCTTTCAGACATTCAAATGGCAAATCGTTGATGACATCGTTGAATTTGTTGTTGATAATCAGCAGCAGGGAAACGATTTGCGGAAACTCCTTTTCCAAAGCCGGCACCAATTCGTTGCGGATGATGGTGCTTTCCTCGTTGATGACGATAATCACCATGAATTCGCCCTTCGAGTTGCAGCGGATGACGATGTTACGCATCAGTCCTTCGTGCGCCCTGACGTTGTAATAGGAAATCTTCCTCTCCATGGTGAATTTCCTGATAAACAGACGGATGTCGTTGGATGGGTCGGCTTGCAAGTGGCATTTTTCAATGTCGACGACGCGGTCGAAAAGCGAAGGCAGATGGAATCCCAAGCCTTTGCAACTTTCCTCATCGTGGGTGCCGACGGGCGCACCATCGGTCAGCCATTTGCGGTTTGAGAAGGCGTATTCCAGTTTGTTGCGATAGAAAAACTGTTTCTCGCAACCCAAAATCGGACGGATTTCGGGATATTCAATCTTTCCGATGCGGTCGAAATTGTCCTTTACCTGCTTCTGCTTGTAATACAGTTGCCACTGATAGTCAAGGTGTTGCCATTTGCAGCCGCCGCAGAGACCGAAATGCTCGCAACGAGGCTCAACGCGCTTGTCGGAAAACTTCTTGAAATTGATGATGCGTCCTTCGAAGAAATTCTTTTTCTTCTTAAACACTTCAATGTCAACGACATCGCCAGGGATGCCAAACGGAATGAATACGACTCTGCCTTCAGGCTTTGCCACCGACATGCCTTCTGAACCGGCATCAACTATGGTGACATCTTCAATATATTCTGGTGCTTTTTTCTTTTTCATGGCGGCAAAATTACGACAAAAAAGCATAACTTTGCACCATTCAACAAACTATAAGGAATGATTTACGATTTCACCTACGAAAATCCTACGAGAATTCATTTCGGCAAGTCGGCGATGAGCCATCTGGCCGAGGAACTCAAAGCATACGGCAAGAATGTTTTGTTGGTATATGGCAAGAACTCCATCAAAGACACTGGCCTTTATGACCAGATAATGAACATTTTACACGAATGTGGCAAGACTGTTTTTGAATTGCCTGGCATAAACTCCAACCCGCGTTATGCGCAAGTCATGGAAGGTGCTCTCATGGTGCGCGAAAACGGCATCGATTTCATCCTTGCCGTGGGTGGCGGCAGTGTCATCGACTGCACGAAAGGCATTTCTGTCAGTTCCTATTATGAGGGCGATGCGTGGCAATACTATTGGGTGGAAAACGGCCCAATCGTCAACAAGACCATTCCGTTTGCCGCTGTGCTAACCATGGCAGGAACGGGTTCGGAAATGAATGCTACTTCGGTGATTACCAACGAGGAAAAGAAACTCAAGATAGGCCGCACTTTCCCATTGTGGGAAATGTCGCCTAAGTTTTCCATCATGAATCCCGAACTGACCTATACAGTCCCGAGACGGCAGATGGTCAGCGGCATTTACGATATTTTCTCTCACCTCATGGAACAATATTTCAGTGGCGACGATGATTGCACGACCGATTATCTCACTGAAGGCGTGATGCTTTCGCTCATCAATGCGGCAAGGAAGGCTTTGATAAATCCTGAAGATTACGAGGCAAGAAGCAACATCATGTGGTGCGCCACGATGGGTCTGAACAGGATTTTGGGTCTCTCAAAAACGCAGGACTGGGAAGTGCATAAGATTGAGCATCAAGTTGGTGCCTACACTGATTGCCCGCACGGCATCGGATTAGCCATCATTTCGCCTGCCTATTATCGTTACATCTATAAATATGGTCTGCCGAAATTCATCCGCTTTGCGAAAAATGTCTGGCATGTAGAAGAAAAGGGCAGGAGTGAGGATGAAATCGCCTTGGAAGGCATCAGCCGTTTGGAAACATTCATTAAGGAACTGGGCATCACGCAGACTTTGAGAGACATAGGCGCAACCGAAGAAATGCTTCCATTGATAGCTCAATCGACGGCACCAGGCGGCGGCTACAAGAAAATGAATGCTGAAGATATTATGGTGGTGCTGAGAAAATCATTTTGAAAATGGCAGACAGAGGAGAAATAATCATATACCAGACTCCTGACGGAGAAACACAATTGGATGTCAGGTTGGAAAAAGAGACGGTGTGGTTGA
>JAZQPN010000349.1:0-5443 GCA_045628585.1 Bacteroidales bacterium
CATTTTCGATAAAGACCAAACCTATTCACCTTATATCATTGTAGAACTGAAAAGTCCGAAACTGAAGGACGGAAAAGAGCAGTTGAAGAGCTATTGCAATGGTACGGGTGCGCCGATTGGCATTTGGACGAATGGCGAAAGTATTTCATATTATCATCGCAAGGATCCGAATTTCTTTGAGGATATTCCGACAATCCCCAATGCAAACGAAAAACTTTCCGACATTTTAAGTGAGCGTTGGACGATTGACGACTTGATAGCAAAAGACAAACTGGTCAACGAACGCAAATCGTTGAAAGACCTGATTCTGGAAATGGAAGACGAAGTGCTTGCCAATGCGGGTGTGGATGTCTTTGAGGAAGTCTTTAAGTTGATTTTCACAAAGCTGTACGATGAAATGGAAAGCGGTCGCAAGAAAGATCGCCATCTTGAATTCCGCAATTATGGTGACACGGAAACCGAACTGAAAGAGAAACTCCAGCATCTTTTCAACGAAGCCAAAGAAAAGTGGGCGGGCGTTTTCACCGAAGATGCCAAACTGATGTTGACTCCTTCGCATTTGTCGGTTTGTGTGAGTTCTTTGCAAGACGTGAAATTGTTTAATTCCAACCTTGATGTGGTGGATGAAGCCTTTGAATATCTGATAAACAAGAGCAGTAAAGGCGAAAAAGGACAGTATTTCACGCCGCGTTATGTGATTGACATGTGTGTGCGGATGCTCAATCCGTCGGCTAATGAAACCATGATTGATACGGCGGCAGGAAGTTGCGGTTTCCCCGTTCATACCATTTTCTATGTCTGGCAAAAGATTCAGGAAAGCAAAGGCTTGAAGAAAAGCCACCTTTTTACTTTGGAGCCAAAGGATCCAGAATGTATGGATTATGTGCAGAATAAAGTTTTCGCCATCGACTTTGACGAAAAAGCCGTCCGTGTGGCAAGAACTTTGAATTTGATTGCCGGTGACGGCCAAACCAATGTCTTGCACCTCAACACATTGGATTACGAGCGTTGGGATGAGAACCTGGAGGATGAAAACTGGCAGGAAACCTATTTCAATGGTTGGAATAAGTTGAAGAAAATGCGCACAAACAAATCTTCCAACCGTGATTTTCAGTTTGATATTCTGATGGCGAATCCGCCGTTTGCGGGTGATATAAAGGAAAGCCGGATTCTCTCGAAATATGAATTGAGCAAAAACGCAGCCGGAAAGATGGCAAGCAAAGTGGGGCGCGACATCCTTTTCATTGAGCGTAATCTGGACTTCCTGAAGCCAGGCGGACGTATGGCTATCGTATTGCCGCAAGGCCGTTTCAACAACAGCAGCGACAAATATATCCGCGATTACATTGCCGAGCGTTGCCGTATTTTGGCGGTGGTTGGCTTGCATGGCAATGTTTTCAAGCCGCATGCCGGCATCAAGACAAGTGTCCTTTTTGTTCAGAAATGGGACGATGTGCTTTGCCCCAAGAAAGAGGATTATCCGATTTTCTTTGCCACGATGCAGGAACCGAGCAAGGACAACAGCGGAGAAAAGATTTTCGTGAAGAAAGGCGATTATCCACGATCTGCAAAACCAACTGATGGGCAAAACGAGTGGATGGTTTCTGATGTCGTTGCACATTACGAAGTAACGCCAAAGGAAAACAACGAGTACCTTTTGGACTCTCACGGCCATTTGATTGTGAAGCACGACCTTTTCAACCACGACGGCTTGACCCGCGACGGCATAGCTGAAGCCTTTGCCGAATTTGCCAAAAAGGAAGGACTGAGTTTTTTTTAGGCAGCCCTTTCAACGAGGCTAAATATAAGCGATTGTTGGAAGGGTTGGAAATTAGCGAGGTGAAATTGTCAGAAGCCGTAAGCATAACAGGAGACAGGAGACTTGACAGTGAATATTACCTCAAAAAATATGTGCATTTGGATAATCTATTAAATCAAAAAGATACATCATCTTTCAATGATTATTGTAATTATATCAAAAAGGGAATCTTTGATCTTTCTCCCGAAAAATATAAATCAAGTGGCATACCTTTTATACGAACAAGTGAAATTAAGAATCCGCATATAGATTTTTCAACAACAGTATATATTGATACAGAAATACATGCAGAGAATTGTAAAACATCGTTGAAACCACTGGATTTGGTTTTTACAAAAATTGGTGCATATATTGGAGATGTAGCAATGCTGCCATCCAATTATTCTGATTATAATTTTTCTCAGAATGTTGCAGGAGCTAGTTTGAAAGACAAAATCAATGGTCCATATTTATTGGCATTTTTCCTTTCTGAACTTGGTAAATCTCAGATTTTGAGAAGCCTTATGCTATCGGGACAAGGTAAACTTGAACTTGAGGATATTCGCAATTATAGAATTCCATTTGTAAGAAAGGAATTTAAACAACAGATATTTACTCTATTCGATAAAATCGAGTTTACAAATACTCAATCCAAATCTCTCTATTCCGAAGCAGAAAATCTGTTATTATCCGAACTCGGCTTAAAAGATTGGCAACCCAACAATGTACCAGTCAACATCAAGCAACTGAAAGAATCGTTTTTGGCAAGCGGCAGATTGGATGCGGAGTATTACCAGCCTAAGTACGATGAGCTGTTTTCTAAATTGTCACAATTTGAATGTGACACAATCAAAGACATTGCAAACATTAAAAAATCAGTGGAGCCAGGGAGTGAGGCTTATCAAGAGAGTGGCATCCCGTTTGTCAGGGTCTCGGATGTGACGAAATTCGGCATTTCTGAGCCTAATGTTTTCCTATCGCCCAAAGATTTCAATTTGGCAGAACTGCAACCCAAGAAAGATACAATTCTCTTGTCAAAAGACGGCAGTGTCGGCATTGCTTACAAAGTTGAAAACGATACGGATTGCATCACATCAGGCGCATTGCTTCATTTGTCGGTCTTCAACAAAGAATACAACCCTGATTATCTGACATTGGTTTTAAATTCAAAAGTGGTGCAAATGCAAGCAGAGCGTGATTCCAACGGAGCCATCATCCAGCATTGGAAACCATCGGAAATAGAACAAGTAATCATTCCCAAACTGCCAAAGCCAATCCAAGAAACCATTTCCGCAAGGATTCAGGAAAGTTTCGCCCTGAAAGCAGAAAGTAAACGCTTGTTGGAAGAAGCCAAGATGATGGTGGAAAGGGAGATTGAAAAAGGAGGTGAATAATGGAAATGTTGATTAACATTATTAAAAACAACTGCAAATTTTTGTTAAAAAAGTCTTTGCGAGGTGCTTGTACTATTGCGACAGTCGCAAGTATATTTGAAATTGCAATTTGTAGAATCATTGACAATGAAACCACTTTTCCCGATGCTGTCAAAGTCCTCATACTTATTTTTCTTGGATTATATTTAGTTACTTTTATAGTCAGTGTTATTTACTTGCGCCTGAAAAATAATTATAAAGTTTTTTCAACTGATAAACATTCTGTATATCTCCATTTCGGAGATATGTTCGACAATGAAATTGTGACTAATAATTCCGAACAAAAACATATTGTAATCAATGTGAATCGATGTTTTGACACTATCGTAAACAATGAGTTGATTTCTGAAACAACACTTCATGGAAAGGTCTTTAAGAATTTGTATTACGAAAGAAAGTATGACGAAAAATCATTGCAAGATGCCATCGACAACGCATTAAGAGATTCCAATTACGATAGTGTTCAAGAAAAAGATAAGCCCCAAGGAAATATAAAAAGATATGAAATTGGAACTGTCGCAAAAATTGATGATTCAAGGACCAAAGATTATTATCTATTAGCAATGAGTACCTTTGATAAAAATCTAAATGCGCATACCACCAAGCAAGATTTTGTTCTAGCAATACAACGTTTAATAGAATACTGCGACAAAAATTCTCAAGGTTTTCCTGTAGTTATGCCACTATTGGGAAGTGGGTTATCACGTACAGGGTTAAATAGTTATTCTGATATTTTACGATATATCATTGACTCACTTCGTCTGAATAAAGACATAATAAATTGCGATTATCATATATACCTTCTTCCTAAAGATAAACAGAAAATTAATTTTGAAAATTTATAATTTATGAGGACCAGAACATACATTGCTGCTGATTTTGACCATGACATTGATGCTGTAAATCAATTGTACAGATGGAAAAATAACAAAAATTTGAGTTTTGACTTTCAAGACGCTCACGATCTGACACAAGCTCGAGATTCGAGTTTGTGTTGTTCTATAAAGAGCTCATTACGATTAAGATTAAATGAGTCAAAAACATTCGTTTTAATTGTTGGAGAGCATACTGACACAATAACAAAAGGCAGTTGTCAATTCTGCCAAAGCTATAATAGTTGGACTTCAGCATGTGCACGTGGTCATAATGTTGATTTTCGAAGTTATATCAAATACGAATGTGAAATGGCAAGACAAGACTATATGATTTCTGAAATCGAAAAAATTGTCGTTTTGTATAAGGATACGACAGTAAATAGAAGCTTATGCCCAGAATCAATAAGATATGTAGGAATACATGTGCCAATGATTTATTATTCATATGGTGATGGCAAATATTATTGGGATTATCAAACTGTAAAGGAAGCTTTAGAATAAAATCAACATTATATTATGGCATATAGAAATGGTAATTATACGGCTTTTTATGTCGCATCACCCTTTAAAGAAACAAATTTAGGAGCAAATTGCGCTCATGATTTTTGTTATTATAGAGCCTTACGTATGTGGAAAGGAAAAGATTCAACATTTCCATTCAATGATTCACATGATAAAAACTACAATGTAAGAGATGGTAGTGATTGGGAAAAGACATTAAAACCTCGTCTTCATGAGAGATTAAGGAATTCTAAAAATATCATTTTATTTTTAAGTTCTACTACTAAAAATAGTCAAGCATTAGGAGAAGAAATAAATTATGGTATAATTAGTTGTGGTTTGCCAATAATTGTAGTTTATCCTGATTTCCATAACAGGTCAGATATAACATATCGTGATAGCTTTAAAAAACAAATCACAGATTTATGGGATAAATTACCTGTTTTCCGTGATAATATGTACAAAATTCCGACCATTCATATTGCCATGAACAAAAATGATATTGCATTGGCGCTTAATAATACTGATTTTATGGTGAACACCAAAACTAAGGCAGGTCAATATTTCTATAGGCCTTAAAATACAGATAACTATAAGATAAACGCATCTGGTATAAACTATGAACATCCTCATGACACCAATTTAATCCGCGAGCGAATGAGAAAAGGAATAGACAAGTTGATGTGTAAACTTTGCGGATTGACGGAGGCGGAAATCGCCTATATTGAATCTATGATTAAGCCAATGGGCGGCGATGAAACGCTTCCCAGTGAGGATTAATTTGAAAAAAATATCTTTGCAAAAACCTAACCCAAAGAGAAATGAATAAAAACGAA
>JAZQPN010000350.1:0-26439 GCA_045628585.1 Bacteroidales bacterium
CTTGGCCAAGCAAAACCTGTGGTCCCATGTTGTAGTAAATGTCAACAGGAACGCCAGCTTCGTTGACGCGGTCGAGGTCGCCTTGCAGTTCGCCCTTGATGACGCTGTCTTCATCAATCCATGCTTTCACACCTGCGTAATCGCCATTGCCCTGATGGACGAGAATGTCGCCAGCCAGTTTTTCAACGGCAAGTTTCATAGCATCAAAATTGATGGCATAAAGGCCTTCTTCATTACGGGTGAATGCACCTTCTCTCTGGAAATAGTTGAAAGTAAGCATATTTGCCTTACCATGTGCGCTTGAAGCGCCGAAACGGACTGAACGGAAAATGCCAGCCATGAAAGTAGCGTAGTTGTCTTCCAATTCGGTGTTGGTATATTCTCCCATTTCGTAAAGTTTAGTGATGAGGTAAAGGCCAAGCACATCAGCCTTGGCTTCCTCGATGGCTGAATACTGTTCCTTCAGGGCAGCACGCACAGTGCCTTTGCCGTCCAAAGTGTTCTTGATGCCCATGCCGTGAGCAGTTTCGTGGAACATCACATTGGCGAAGAAAGCATCAAACTTGATGTTTTTCATTGATTCAGGAGTCATCAGTTTTTCAGCAATCGGAACCAGAATGGCATCAAACTTAGCCTTCATGGCGTTTTTCAGCTGAAGTTTGCGGGTGCCTTTCTCTAATTGCACGCGTTCGTCGTTAGGCAAATTGATGGCAATGGTCTTGCTGTTGGCATTGCAGTCGCCGGCATAATAAACGGCATCGTAAACGGCGAGGTCAGCATCAGCGCCTGGAGTTTCTTTCTTATATTCCTCAGGCACAGGGAGATTGCACTGCAATTCAGGCAGGAAAGCCACATAACGTGCCAATTGCTGCGTCCAGTCCTGATCCTTGATGAGAATGAAAGCTTCGTGAGCAGCCTTGGTGCCAAAAAGGGCATCGGTGTAGTTTTCGATTGGGCCGACAACCATATCAATGTTGTTGTTTCGGACGGTCATCCACTGCATGTCGCTTTCCAAATAGTCATCGGTGCGGAGAGCCGTGGCGCGAAGTTTCAGGTACTGAGCAAATTCAGGGTCGCCGGCAAGTTCCGAAGCCTGTTCGAGCAAGTGGGCAGCCTTTTCGATTTTTTCAGCAAAGAATTCGTGATACCAAACGCATTTCAATGCACCATTTTCATCGCGGACAATCATGGTGTACTGGCTAGTCTTGTTCGGGTCATCGAAAGCTTCCCATTCTTCCATGGTCATATCCTTTGGATAAAATTGTGCGCCGGCAGGTTTTTCACCAATGCCTTCAACGAATGAAGCTTCGTTGTTGAGGCCGTCCCAAGGACCGTAATTGATTTCAGCATAGAGTTTTACGTCTGGGTCGCTGATTTGTTCCATCAAGGCGTTTTTGTCGCCCCAATTTTCCATCCAAAAGAGTTCGTCCATGATGTCGGCGGCTTCAAAAAGCAGCGGAAGCATCTGTTTTTCATTGTCGCTCAGGTGACTGATGTCGGAAGTCATAGTGACTTGCGCATACTTGTCAGAGAGTTTTGCAGGAGCAGGCGTCGGCTCAGTGGTTTGCTGTGCTGGCTGGTTGCCGCAAGCCGTAGCCATCAAAGCCACGACAGCAAGATAAGTAAGATTTCTGAATTTCATAATTGCAATTATTTAAAGTTAAACGTTTGTTGTTGTCATTCAAAAAGTAGAGGGCAAAAGTATGAAATTTTCAATTCACTTCACGACTCCTTATTATAAAAAGCGTACTTTTGCACCATGGCGAAAAATAAATACTACGTTGTTTGGAAAGGCAGAAATCCAGGAATTTACGACGATTGGGATGTCTGCAAGAAGGAAATCATCGGCTGCAAAGGTGCTTTGTACAAAGGCTTTCCCGATTTGAAAAGTGCCGAAACAGCCTTCAAAATGGGTTACGAAGCATACAAAAAATCCACTCCGATTGAAAAAGTTGCGGTTTCAAATTGTGCGGAAAAACCTATTAGCCATGCTTTTGCAGTCGATGCGGCATGTTCGGGCAATCCGGGCAGAATGGAATATCGGGGCGTTTTCATTGCAACGGGCGAAGAAATCTTCAAAAGTCCTGTTTTCGAAAATGCCACCAACAACATTGGCGAGTTTCTTGCCATCGTCCATGCTTTGGCCTATCAGAAACAAAACGGCATGAAATTTCCCATTTACAGCGATTCCGTCAATGCACAATTATGGATCAGGCAGAAAAAATGCAAGACAAAACTGTTGCCAAACGACAAAAACGCCTATCTCTTCGAACTCATTCAACGAGCCGAAAACTGGTTGACTAACAACACGATAGATGTTCCAATCATCAAATGGCGCACAAAAGACTGGGGAGAAATTCCCGCTGATTTTGGCAGAAAATGAATTGTCGCTTTAAAAATAATCCTACTTTTACCGCGCAATTGAAAAGGCAAGATGCTAAAATTTGATCCATATTATTTCCAATGTCCCAACTGTCAGGCTTGGCTTGAAGGCCGAAACCTGAAGTCGGAGATGGTTAACGAGGCTATTCTTTATTCTGATGGCAAGATATTATATGACAACTATATAACTACTCGTCAGAAGCTTATCCAATGTCCGTCGTGCGCCCATGTTTTTTGGATTGAAAACCCTGTTGAGCCTATCATTACCTTGCAGAAGCCAGAATCATACGTCTATTCGTGGAACACATGGCGATTCTATGGCATTTCGTTTTCCGACAACAAAGGGAAAATGGCTTTGATCAACCATTACAAGACCTTTTTACAGAAAAGCCACTACGACCCGAACAAGGAAATCTATTTGCGCCGCCTTTTGTGGTGGGCTTACAACGACCTGCACCGCAATCACCAGCACATACGTTTGAAGTATTTCCTGAATGGCTTCATGAGTTTTGGCGTTTGGCATTGCAACCGCAGCCTCATCATCGAAGGCGAAAAGCTCTTTTTGAAAAATCAGAAAGGTTTCACCGAAAACTTGCAGCGACTTCAAGCATTGTTAGAGAAACATCCCGAGGAACAATTTGACCTTGAAATGCCTGAGATTTACCGTGAATTGCGGCAATTCGACAAGGCGAAGGAACTGCTTGACAAAGTCGGCAGCCGCACGCATTTCACCAACGAGATGATTCGCCACTCGAAATGGAAAGACCCGCGCGTGTTCATGGTTTCAGGATGATTTTTTTGACAAAAACATTAATAACACTTTGATGGCAGTCGATTTGCTTTGGCAAATCTGGTGTGAAAACGAAGCGTCCAACCACTCAAGCAAGCTTGGCGGTTGGACGCTTCATTTCCGCACCAGCCTTAACAGGCATGACTGCCATCAAAGTAAAAACATGAAAAACAAACCTATCAGACAAATTAGATGTTGGAATATTAAAATTTTCAACACAAAAACCTTTTTTCATTGTTTTGTTATAATCAAAAAGCATAAATTATGTTGTTTTTCTCGTCGTAATAGTAACGTTCACATTCGTCCATGACTGGTGCAAAATTATAAAGAATGCCAATACGTGTTTTGTTCAGACGCATATAATTCCACAACTGCTGCCGATGTTCGGAACATAGATGCTCGACCGCTTTACATTCAACAAATACATCATCGAAACAGCGGAAATCAACATAATGCTTATGTCTAATCAATTGATTATGGAACATTATGCCGAAATAGTATTCCTTGTTGTTTGGGATTTGGTGTTCATCAAATATGATTTTCAAAGCATCTTGATAAATGTATTCATTTAAAAACGCACCCAATTCTTTGTGTACCAATTGACAACAACCAACCACTTTGTATGTATAAACTCTAAGTTCTTCCATTAGTTGTGGATTCACTTCTTTTAGTTTTTTAATGGAATAAGTCATATTTTGAGTTTTTAAGAGAGTTTGTTTTTAATGTTTTTTCTTTGCCAATGGTCAAACACGTAGGGTTGCCATGGTTCAAGTCCCGAAATGCCAAGTGCGCTTGAGCATTTCGGGGCTTGATTCCATGACAATCTCGCCTTAGCGAGATGACCATTGGCAAAGTGTTTTCATTGTTTTTGTCATAGTCAACCGTCAATCTTCCTTCTTGTCGAACTCAAGCGGATAAAGGTCGGTGAGACGGATTTCAGTTGAAGTGCGGCGCTTGCCTTCCTTGTCGGTCCAGTCGTTGTTGCGCAGCGAACCTTCAATGGCGACAAGTTTCCCTTTCTTTACGGCTTTCATCACGCGGTCGGCCAAAGAGCTCCATGCCACCACATTGAACCAATAGGTGTTATCGACGCGCTCGTTGTTGGCATTCATGTAAGGCTCGTTGACAGCAATGCTGAAACGTGCGATTTTCTGGTTGTTGTTCAAGGTTTTCATTTCAGGTTCTGCACCCGGGCGGCCAATCAGCATGACCGAATTTTGCATTGTACTCATTTGTGTAAGGTTTTAATTGTTTGTAATTTGTAAGTTTTTTATCTTTGTTTCAAAAATTGTTCGTAATTTTGCCAACGAAAATTCAGCATGTAGGTGTTCCTATTCATTGAAAGGTAACGCATTGACTGCTGAATTTTTTCATTTTACAGTTATTTTATTGACACAATACTGAATATGTTTTCCATCTTCTTTAATTCCTATGGTGACTTTTATCATGAAATTCATATAGTCAAAATTAACGTCGACATGTGAATAATACAACAAGGCAACACCTTTATATCCATTCTTCTTTTGTGTGTTCTTTCCTTCAACTTTATCAAACAAAGGAAAGCCTGCCAAGCTTGAAGCATTTTCCAATATTGTTTCAAGATGCTTTATTGCAAATGTCGATTTCCAATGATTTGCTGCTATATACATTGTTTTTTTATCACTCTCTCCTTTTACAATGTAAATATTTACACCTAAATAATTATTATATACATAATTAGAAGTTCCTTGCCTTTGAAGTTTTTTCCATAACAAATTATAATAGTTTGAAATTAAGAGTCTTCTTTCTTGTTTTCTGTTCCGCCCCGTCGGTATGCCTTCTATGTATTCCGGTAAATACGTTTCCATTGCTTTTCGTTGTGTTTGACGCTGCAAAGTAAAAACGTTTGTCAAGAATAAAGCCGACAACAAACGTTTGTAGTCGACTGTAAGCATTTGTTGTCGTTTGCTGTCGGATATATTATTGATACATAGTTAGTTGTTGATTTTTGAAACAAAAGGCAATAAAAAGTTGTTTTTTGATTATGTTTGCAAAAAATATCAAATCATGTACTGCTACGAATATCCTCGTCCGTGTGTTACAACTGATTCGTTGATTTTCAGAAAGATAAATAACAGTTGGCATATCCTTTTGATTGAGCGTGGCGACAATCCTTTCAAAGGTTGTTGGGCTTTGCCGGGTGGTTTTGTTGAGATGGACGAAGATCTTGATACGGCTGCGGCACGGGAATTGCAGGAAGAAACGCATTTGGAAGGCATCGAATTGCACCAGCTGTATGCTTTTGGCGCGCCCGCCCGCGACCCGCGGCATCGCACCATCACCATTGCCTACTGGGGCATCGACAATTCCGAAAAGACAGCCACGGCGGGCGACGATGCGGCTAATCTACAGTGGTTTGCACTCGAAAATCTGCCGCGTTTGGCTTTCGACCACGATAAAATAATCGCTAAAGCAATGGATACGATAACACTTGAACCTAAATAAACTATGAAAAAGTATCTCTCAATAATCTTCGGTTGCCTTTTGATGGCTTTTGTAAGTTCTTGTAATCCAACGGAAAACACCGATGTTGATGCCAACCAGATATACGGCAAATGGCGCGATGGAACGGTTTACGAGCGCTACGATTCCGATGGAACGGGCGTAACCTGGGACACTGCCGATGACGTCACCGAAGAGGAAGCCCAGCCTTTTTCCTGGACTTTGAACGGCACACAACTCATTCAGGAACATCACGGCGAAATGAGTTTTGTTGTCTATAAGCAATACAATGTCACGAAACTTGATGCTTATAATTTCTGCTATGAAGATGATTTCGGGTTCGGCCACAATTTTGTGAGAGTCAATTGATTTAGTTATGAAAAAAGCACTTAAAATAATAGGAATCAGTCTGTTGTCGATTGTCGGCCTCATCATCATTGCGGTCATCATTGCGTTTTCGGTGGTGACTTCGTCAGGCAAATTGACCAGTCTTGTGAAAAAATATGTGCCCGAATTTGTCACTTGCGAGGTGCAGTTGGGCAAAGCCGACTTGACGATTTTCAAGACTTTCCCGAACATCGGCGTAGAGATTGACAATGTGGCACTTATCAACCCGATGCAAGGCTCGCCGTCCGATACGCTGGCCAATATCGACAAGCTGATTATATCAGCGGATTTGAAGAAATTTTTGAAGGAAGATGAAATCGTGGTCAGGAAATGCGTGCTGGAGAATGCTTTCGTCAACATTTATACCGATGAAAACGGCAATAACAATCTGAATGTTTTCAAGACATCGGAAAACAGCGATACGACAGCCTCAAATTTCAATTATCTTGTTAATCTTGAAGAAGTTAAGTTAAAAAACTCAAAGGTCATTTACACCGATGCACGCTCAAATATGCTGGCCAATGCCGATGGCCTCAATCTCGATGTGAAAGGCAACATGAAGGACAGCGATATTGATGCGGATTTGGCCTTGAAAGCCGAAAACCTTGCCTTGAATATGAAAAGTATTAACCTGAAAACCAATGCTTTATCACTTGATTTCGATGGCAATATGAATGATTTCAACCAAATTGACGGCACACTGAAACTGGCTACGCCTGACATTTGCCTGAATTTGGGCGAGGATTACCTGAACAACGATGCGCTGAACCTGACACTTCCTTTGCATTTCAGCCTTGACAATATGTCGGGCACACTTGATGATGCACAAATTGCTCTGAATGAATATCTTATTAATCTTAATGGCGATGTTGAAATGGCAAAAAACGGCGACATCAACATGGATTTGAACCTTAACACTAACACGCTGATTGTCGAAGATGTGATGACTTATCTGCCCGAAAAAGTCGCTAATTCGTTGAGCAGCATGGAATTTGCCGGAAGGCTTTCCATCGCTGAAGCGCAGGTGAAAGGAACATTTAACGATTCCTTAATGCCGCTCATTACGGCTAAAGTGCTGACCGACAAGGCTTCCGTGAATATTCCGAGTCTGCCTTATCCGTTTACCGATGTCGATTTGCAGGCTTTACTGGATTTGAATCTCAACGAAAAATCGAATGTCGAAGTCAGTCAGCTGACGGCAAATTTCCACGATACCAAACTGAATGTCAGTGGTTTTGTCAACGATTTGACCGATGACTTAAATTTCGATCTCAACGCCAAGGCCGATTTGCCGATGGCCGACATTAAGAGTTTTCTGCCGAAGAATATGAAAATCCAGGGGCGCACCGATATCAATCTGGCTGCGAAATTCACTTTGGATGATTTGATGAAATCTTTGGACGATTACAACCTCAATCGTCTGACAGCCAATGGAACGCTGAAAATCAAGAACTTTGCTTTCGACATGGACACCATTCACGCAGTGGCTCCGAAACTGGATGTCAACCTCACTTTGCCGGCATCGCGCAAAATCAAAGGTCGCAAGGGCGCTTACATCGCGCTGGCAAGCGGCAATTTGACAGCACAAGTCGGCAAGGAAATGAATGCTAAGCTGAACGATTTTGCCCTGAATGCAACCGCCGATGATTTTGCCGGCGAGATAGGGAAGATGAATCTGAATGCCGACCTGAATTTCAGCAAGTTGGATTTCGTTTATGATACCATTAAGGTCAATGCCAATTCGCCGTCGATTACGTTTGTGACGACACCTTCGAAGCAAAAACCGAAGGATTTGAATGCACGCGTTACTTTCGACAGCAAGCACATCGATGCCAACATGGGCCAGGCCTATCTGCTCAACACCGAATCGCTGAAAGTGGCGGCAGCGGCGCATCAGGATAAGACGAAAAACGATTTCCTGAACAAGTGGAATCCAGAGGCCGATTTTTCACTGAAAAACGCTGAGATTCAAGTCGATGGCATCAGTAAAACCATTTATGTTCCGAACATTGATTTCCTGTTCAATTCTCACGAATTGGGCTTCAAGAAGAGCACGGTGAAAATCGGGCAGTCCGACATGAGTTTGGAAGGCAACGTGGTGGGCATCAAGGAATGGATTGAAGATAACGGCAATCTGATGAAAGGTGAATTGCAGTTGACTTCTGAGTTCCTGAATATCAATGAATTGATGGATTTTACTTCGGGCTTGGGCAGCGACCCTGACTCCTTGGCGATGGACGAAACTGTCAGCAAGGAAGACGATCCTTTCATTGTGCCGAAGGGCGTTGATTTTTACTTCGGAATCAAGACGAAAAACGCTGTGTATGATGCTTTTGACCTGAACAATCTTGGCGGACAAATGACCGTGAAAGACGGCACTTTGATTTTACAGGAAATCGGTTTCACCAACAAGGCTGCCGAAATGCAACTCACAGCCATGTACCGCTCGCCGCGCAAAAACCATCTTTTCCTCGGTATGGATTTCCACCTTTTGAACGTACAAATCAACGACTTGCTGACGATGATTCCTTACATCGACACGGTGGTTCCGATGTTGCGCACTTTCGACGGTCAGGCCGAATTTCACATTGCAGCCGAGACTTACCTGAAATCCAATTATCAGCCGAAGGTCTCCACAATGCGTGCCGCTGCCGATATTGAAGGCCAGAACTTGACCGTGAATGACCAACTTTCGTTTACGAAAATCACTGATATGTTGGGCGTTAGCACTGATGGCAATTATAAAATCGACAGCTTGGACATGCAGTTGACGGTTTTCAAGGATCAAGTCGATTTGTATCCGTTCATGATTTCTATTGGAAAATACAAGGCCGTGGCTTCGGGCCGACAGAATCTGGACAAGACCTGCAGCTACCACATTTCCGTCACCGATTCGCCTTTGCTGACGCGTCTGGGCCTCGACATTTCGGGCAGCCTTGGCAACTTGAAATTCAATTTGGCACCTTGCAAGTACAAAAATCTTTACCGTCCGGAACGCCGCAGCGACACGGAAAACATGACGCTTGAATTGAAGCGGAAGATTGCTGATTCGTTGAAAGACAACGTCTTGTAATATGATGAATGAAACCACGCAACGATTTGTCAAGGAAAACCTTTCGGCCGATGTCAGAAAACTTGCCTTGAAAAAAGCGCCCGCCGGTGTCGATTTGCCTTTGGCCTTGCGCCAAATCGAGGCACGGCAAATCCTGCAAAAGAAGGTGCCTTCGTGGAGCGAAAACGATGATTTGCTGTTTCCCGTGCACCTTTCCGTTGAGCAGTGCTCGTCGGAAGCGACGGCAAACTATAAGTCCAATTTGCTGAAAGGCAATGTTTTCGCCGACCTGACAGGCGGTCTTGGCATTGATTTCCATTTCATTTCAAGGCATTTTACGCAAGCGCATTATGTGGAAATGAATCCCGATTTATGCGAACTTGCGCGGCATAATTTTGAAGTTTTGCAAAGTCCGATTCAAGTGTGGAACGAAACTTCGGAAAGTTTTCTATCGCATTGTGAAACAATGGATTGCATTTTCATCGACCCGGCACGACGCGACCAATACGGACGGAAAACCGTTTCCATTTCCGATTGCACGCCCAATGTGGTGCTGTTGCAGCAAATCATGCTTGAAAGAGCTGAAACCGTGATGATTAAGCTTTCGCCAATGCTCGACATTACCAAAGCATTGAACGAATTGAAAAATGTGAAAGAAGTCCATATCGTTGCGGTTGCAAACGAATGTAAAGAGTTGATTTTCATACTTGAAAGAGGATTTGAAGGTGACATTAGATTTGTCTGTTCCAATCTTTTGAGTCAGCAGCCGCAAATGGATTTCTCTTTGGAAGCTGAGCAAAATTGCAATTTGGCTTTGGCCGATGGTGTGAAACGTTATCTTTATGAACCCAACGCCGCGATTATGAAAGGTGGCTTTTTCAAGTCGTTGTCGAAACGCACCAATACGTTTAAATTGCATAAAAACAGCAATTTATACACTTCCAATGATTATGTTCCTGACTTTCCTGGCCGCATTTTCGAAGTGGAAGGTTGGGCGCATTATAATAAAAAAATGAAACAGGATTTTCTTGAGGGCGTTGAAAAAGCCAGTATTGCAGTTAGGAATTTCCCGCTTTCGGTTGCCGAATTGCGCAAGACGCTGAAAATTGCCGATGGCGACGAAACTTACCTTTTTGCCACGACTTTGAAAGGTGAAGAAAAGGTGCTCATAAAAACGAAAAAAGCCTGATTTCTCAGGCTTTTAGTATTGATAATCAATTTATTACCTATTTACCTAGCACCTTCCAAAACGTTTCAGGCAGACTGACATTCAAAAGTTTTGTGGCATCGGCGAAAAGCGGCGCGATTTCGTCATCAGTGAAACCTGCAATGCCGCAGCCAATACGCGTGACAAGGAATTTCTGTCCCGGATGCTGTTTTGCATACTCAATGAAATCATCGACGTAAGGTTTGATGGTCTCCACCCCACCCTGCATGGTCGGGATGGCGTAGCATTGTCCGGTCGGACCAACACCAACGCCCCATTCTGCGCCAAATTTCGCATTGGCAATATAAGCCGCGCCACCGCCATGATGACCAGCCAGATTGCTGCCGAAGACGAAGATTTCGTCTAGCCGAAGTTCCTTGATGAAATCAGGTGTGAATCTATCCATAGTTTCTGTAAAATAGGAAGGTTTGTAATACGTGTGTTTCTGCATTTGGTCGAGAATATGCCTGAAATCGGCAGGCAGACGACGCCACATTTCGGCCACAATCCATGCAGGAATGACCTTATAGTAAGCCTCGGCAATGCCGCCCGTGATGCAAGCCAAAGTGTCGCTATCGCCGCCAAGCGAAACGGCCAAACGGATGGCGCTTTCAAAATCGGTGCTTTCAAGGAAAGCAATGATGGCTTCGGGCACCGTGCCTTGGCATGACCCGTCAAACTCATATTTTGGGCGGATTTCATCGCAAGTGCGGTTTAAGTTGTAACCATATTTTGCAGAAATATAACCTTTTATCTCCGCTTTGCTTTTTCCCGTGCGGGCCATGAAAATAGCCGCTGCGGTAGCTTGTGCGCCTTTGATGCCTTCGGGATGGTTGTGCGTGATTTCGGCAGAAATCTTTGCAATACGCTCGGTTTCTTCCAAAGTGTCGGCCACCCAGCCACACGCACTGACACGCATGGCTGAACCATTGCCCCAACTGTTGTAAGGCCTACGTTTGCCCGCCTTATTTGCATCAGCATAGCCGGGATACTCGCATAAAAACTCCGGATTAAAAAGCCATCTGTGGAAACCGCCGCCATAACCGCCCATCGGGCAAGGATATTTGTTAGCGAAATTCAGCATCGACTGCTCCAGTTCCTGCGTGTAATGACCTGCATCGCGCAACAGCCAATCGGCCACGGCCATGCTCATCACCGAATCGTCGGTGTAGTTGCTTCTCGGCGAGAAAAACGGGAAATCCGTTGTCTTAATGTTGTTGAACTCATAAATTGAGCCAACCGTATCGCCTATTATTGCTCCTAACATGATTTATGATTTTTTATCGTTATCATTCTGATTGTCATTGTCATCTTCATAGTATTTCGTCTCGGCGTTTTTCCTTGAACGGAACATTTTGCGTTCTTGGGAAGTCATGAACTGCGTTGCTAGGAAATTATCGCTTATCATCGAAAAACATCTCAATCTCGAACCTTTCTCGCGTTTCCAGGCTTCCAACATTCCTGCTTCATTGTCAGCAAAAGCCATGCTATTTCTAATAGACAAGTCTTCCGATACCTTGTCAACATCCTGATTTGTACCGATATAGGCGAATGTCCAGCCTTCGTTGTTGGTCAAATCCTCCACCAAAGCCTTGACGTCTTTCAATCGGTATTCCTTAGATGCGTTTTCCAGACCATCCGTAATGATGGTGACGACAGCCGTGGCATCGTTCTTGTCCTTAATGTCGTTGCGCAAAGCCGAAAGCGAAATGCCCATGGCATCGTAAAGCGGTGTGCAGCAGCACGGACGGTAATCTTTTGAAGTCAATTCCGGAATTTTGTCAACCGGCACCTTGTCATAAACGAGGCGCTTCTCGCAATCGCAGAAAACCATCAGCGAAACAAAATGTTCCTGCGTGTCCTTGAATTTTTCCTGTGCAGCACGGATGCCGCCGACGGTTTCGTTGAAGCCCGAAATGGCAGCGCGGGCAATCGAACTCATCGAGCCGCTCTTGTCGAGGATGATGAGGTTGTAGACTTGAGTCTTGTTTGAGGTTTCGTTAGTTTTTTGTTCGTTTTGATTTTTGTTGAAGATACTCATAATGCTTGTTTTATTTTGAATGTTAATGTGTTGTTCCGGTTTCGGTTTCTGGCAGTCAGTCCCCAAACTGACTGCCAGAACATAATCTTAGTATTGCTTAATTACTTGTTTTTCAGAATTCTATACGGAAAGTTCCCTTCTTTTTCATCTCGTCGTATTTTTCCTTGTTGAAATGAAATCTACGGCCTTTGCGTCCCAAAGTCTGCTGTTCCTGGGCATCTTCCGATGGCCGGGACATTTGAAGAAATGCCGTCGTCTCGCCAAACAGCGCACCTATATTATATGATTTCATCTCGGAATGTGCGCCATAATAACACGGCTGTTGTTCTTCTTCAACCGGCTCAATTAGACCAAGTTGCATCATTTTTTTCTGGAAATTGCGGCGGTCGAACTGAACACCCAGAATGGTTTCGTACAAACGCTGCAACTGCGGCATAGTGAAACTTTCGTCCAGAAGGTCAAAGCCAATCGGATTGAAATGTATGACTTGCCTCAGTTTTTTCATTGCCTCGCGCAAAATGTAATCGTGGTCGAAAGCCAACTGCGGCACCTTGTCGACCGAAAACCATTGTGCCTGAGCCGCATCGTCGCCGCCCTTCACCTCCGAACTTTTTACCAATGCATAAAACGCAATGGAAACGACACGTTCGCGCGGATCGCGATAGACACCTGAAAATGCCCCAAGTTGGTCCATATATGTCAGTTTCAGTCCCGTTTCCTCAACCAATTCGCGCATGGCGCACTGCTCGGCACTTTCGTCGATGCGCATAAAACCGCCCGGGAAAGCCCATGAGCCTTTGTAGGGTTCGCAGCCGCGCTCAATGAGCAGCACTTTCAAATCGTAACCGTCGAAGCCGAACACCACGCAATCGGTGGCAATCGCCGGATGAGGATATTTGTAAGTGTATTCCATTTTCTTTCCTTATTTGTGTAAATTTTACGCAAAACTACAACTATTTTTCATTTTGGCAACTATTTTTGTGTACTTTTTACGCATATATTTTTTATATAATTGATTTACTGCAATTTAATTAGTGTAATTTTTACACAATATAAAAGTCAATTTTGATTTATTGAATCGCAGACTACAGCAAGACCATTTTTCCTCACTTTGTTGTAACTTTGCAGCCGAAATCAAAACAAGCCGTGAACACGAATCTTGACGAACAGAAACTCAACGAAAAATACGAGATGATGACGCAGAAGCCCGTCAAAAGGCTGATTCTGAGAATGTCCATCCCGACCATCATCAGTATGTTGGTGACGAGCCTCTACAACATGGCCGACTCGTTTTTCGTGGGTCATCTCAGCACTGAAGCTGTGGCCGGTGTTGGCGTTTCGTTTGCTTACATGGCTTTCATCAATGCCTGCGGTTTCTTTTTCGGTCATGGTTCTGGCAATTACATTTCGCGGGCCTTGGGCGCCGTGCAACGCGAAAATGCAGGCAAAATGGCGGCGACCGGATTCTTCAGTCCGCTCATTTTCGGCACTTTGGCAGGATTGATTTGCTCCATTTTCATCTCGCCTTTGTCGCGGGCTTTGGGCGCCACCGATGCCATCCTCCCCTTTGCCAACGATTACCTGCGTTACATACTGATTGCCACTCCTTTCATGATGTCGTCGCTGACGCTCAACAACCAACTCCGATTGCAAGGCAACGCGCGTTTCGCCATGATTGGCATTGCCTCAGGCGCCATTCTCAACATCATTTTGGACCCGATTTTCATTTTCACTTTGGGCATGGGAGTCAGCGGAGCCTCGTTTGCCACTGCCATCAGTCAGGTTTTCGGCTGGTGCCTGCTGCTTTGGGGCACTACGCGCGAAGGCAACGTCCACATCCGTTTCAAGAACTTCACGCCTACGCTGAAATTCTACCGTCAAATCGTCAAGGGCGGCCTTCCTTCCCTGATGCGGCAAGCCTTGTCGGTTGTTGCAACAATCAGCCTCAACCGCATGGCCGTGCATTATGCCATTCCTGGTGAAGAAGCCTCGGTGGTGGCCGCATTCTCCATCGTGACGCGCATCATGATGATTTGCTATTCCGTCGTGCTTGGCTTCGGTCAAGGATTCCAGCCGGTTTGCGGATTCAACTACGGTGCAAAACTGTATGGCCGCGTCAAGGAAAGCTATTTGTTTTGCATCAACTTGTCGTTGGTGCTGCTGATCATCATGGGCACTTTAGGTTTCATCTTTTCGCCCGAAATCATCTCTATTTTCCGCAGCGAAGACCCGAAATTGCTCGTTGTCGGCACGCATGCCATGCGCTGGCAGTGCGTCGCATTTCCATTGATGGGACTCTGCACCATGACCAACATGCTTTTCCAAAACATCGGCTACACATGGCAAGCCACCTTGCTTTCGATGTGCCGCCAAGGCATCTGCTTCCTGCCCGCCGTCTTCATTGCACCTTTGATTTGGGGACTCACCGGATTGGAAGCCGCACAAGCCATCGCCGACCTGATGTCGTTCATCATTGCGCTGCCATTCGCCATTAACATTTGTAAGGAATTGACACGATTAGAGGCGGAGAAAGTGAAGTAACCTTATTGCTATTTTCTCCCGCAGATTCCGCTGACCTTCGCAGATTTTGCAAGTAGATTTCGGAAGAAGCAGAGAAAGTGAGGTAAATTTATTGTTTGTTCTCCCGCAGATGCTGACCTCCGCAGATTTTTGCAAGTAGATTTCGGAAGAAGCAGAGAAAGTGAAGTAACTTTATTGTATGTTCTCCCGCAGATTCCGCTGACCTTCGCAAATTCCAGCAAGTAGATTTCGAAAGTAACTCGATCATAAATTCATACGGGTTGACCGTCACATGAATGAAATTAATTTGAAAACATCACAAGATGGGACAAATCTTACAGCACCATTTCCTTAAATCCGAAAACGACCGACAAGTCTTTTTCGGAAAAATAGCGCTTCACTTTTTCGGCGTCCCATTCAGTGACAGCCATGAAAAAATCGCCGCCCCATGCGCCTAATGATTTGATTGCGCCCTCAAAATCAAGGAAATGTTGCTGCAAAGGCTCACGGCCAATGCAATGGGAAATGATGTTTTCGTGTTCGTGCAAAAGACGACAGAAATCATCAAACGAAACATTGGAAATCAATGATTTTGTGATTTCGGAAACTTCATCTATTTCCTTTTCAAAACTCATCTGCCGCATCCTTTCCCTGAAACTGCCGACTTCCTTTGAAGAACTCTGTTTCTGACCCTGATAAACAAAGAAAATCCTATCGGAAAATGATGGTGAGAATTTCACGGATTCAACCTTTGGATTTCCACCAACCAATTGATAAAGAATAGGTTGCTCAGCCGTTGCGCAAGCAATGTCATAACCCGAACCGCCAAAAGTCATGCGCAGCAATTCGTAAGGATTCACATTCGCCCAACGCGAAAGACTGGCAATCAGCGTAGAACTGCTGCCCAAGCCCCATTCGGGATTGAAACCTAATCGGGTGACGAATTCCAAACCGCGCTTTGAAAAAGCATCAGGATTCAATTGCTTGACTGCCTGCAAAATGCTCGAAAGTTTTTCGGCCTTTACCCTGTCATCAGCGGAAATAACTTGTAAGGTTTCACGATTTAAATCGGTCGAAAACCACACGCCATCAGGTGAAAAAGCAGTCCATTTCAGCAAGTTTTCATCTCCATCAAGCGGTTTCACTTCAAGACTTTGGCCGAATTTCAACGGCAAAGCCAATGACAATGCGCCACGTAAGACGAGATACTCGCCTGTCAGAAGAAACTTGCCGTTGGAATGAAAGGAAACCATTGTCTTATTTATTAAATGGTGACGGGTGAATGGTGTTGGGTGATGAGTGTAAACCATAACCAACAATCCATAACCAGACACCCATAATCCATAACCATATATTTATTTTCTCAGCGAATCCAAATACTTTTCCACAGCTGCGTACGAAACGGTCTGGTCCTTGAAGAACTCACGCGCCTTGCGCTTTTCATCATCGGTGGCCTGCAACTGGTTGAGAATGTTGTTCAAGTGCATTTTCATGTGGCCTGCCTGAATGCCTTTGGTAGTCAGGGAACGGACGGCCGAGAAATTGTTTGCCATGCCCATTGTAGCGGCAATCATCATCAGTTCGGGAGCCGTAGGATTGCCCAAAAGTTCCAGGGTCTTTTTCGCCAAAGGATGCAGACTCGTCAAGCCGCCGACAGTGCCTAATGCCATCGGGACTTCCAATTCAAAGCGGAAGACATTATTTTCAATCGTGACCGAAGAAAGGCTTTCGTAACGGCCATTACGCGAAGCGAAAGTGTGGCCTGCCGCCTCGACAGCGCGGAAATCGTTGCCCGTTGCAATGACCACGGCATCAATGCCATTGTAAATGCCTTTGTTGTGCGTTGTGGCGCGATAAGGGTCAATATGCGCAATGTCGACAGCCTTTTTGAATTTGCGGGCATATTCGGCTCCCGACAAATGTTCATCAATGCCATCAAGCTGATCAACGTCACATTCCACCCAAACCTTAACCCGGCAGTCAGGCGTGTTGTTCGACAAAATGGTCATGATGATTTCCACCTTGCGTTCCGCTTCGGGGAGATTGTTTTGCTCAGCAAAGAAATCCTGCAAACTGTGACCGAACTGTTCCAAGACGGAATTGATGAAATTGGCGCCCATGGCATCGCCCGTGTTGAACTCGGCGCGAATCTGATAATAATCCTCAATCTGGTCAGAAAAATCAATCAGATTGAAACTTAAAATGCCGCCGCCGCGCTTAACCATTTTCTCGGTCATGGCGGCAGTGTCATTCAAAAGACGTTCCTTAATGGATGGAAACAAGGCTTGCAATTTCGCTTTGTCGCCACTCCAGCCGAAATGCACCTGCCCCACTTTGCGGACATCTAACACTTCGGCATGAAAGCCTCCCCTTTCGCCCCAAAACTTAGCTGCCGCCGAGGCCGCAGCCACGACGGAGCTTTCTTCGATGACCATAGGGACAATGTAGTTTTTCCCATTAATCATCACGTTAGGCGAAATACCGTAAGGAATAAAGAAATTGGTAATCGTGTTCTCGCTGAACTCATCGAAAAGCTGCTGTTGCTTCGAGTCGGAGTGCCAGTAGCTTTTCAACAAGGAAACCACTTCGCCCGGATTCTCGAAGTAATTGGCTATCAGCTTTAACTTCTCCTCCTTGAGCAGTTTGGAAAAACCTTTTTTTATGCGTTCACGCGATGCCATTTACCATTCTTCCTCTTCGATGGTTTGTTCAGGTAGGATTTTTTCTTCCAATTGTGCGCCCCAATCCTCGGCAAAGGCTGCAATCTGTTCGAGATAGCTGTCCCAAATCGGCTGATATTGTGGATTTTCCTTATCCATCCATTCTTCGCAAGGATGGCTCGACTGGGTCTTCTGCATGAAATCGGTAAGGGTGTAACGGATACGTCCATCACGGATTTCAATCGTGAAGCGATAGGTAATCCAAGGCCACTTCGACTTGACTTCATCGCCATTGTCGAGTTGCATTCTGTGCTGACCTTTGAAAACCTTCACATCGGTCTGCTGCAACACGTTAGCAGCATTTTTATAATACGAATTGAGGAAGTTGGAATAGATGCGGTTATGAACTTCTTCGTTGCTTCCTTGAGTCTGAATGACTTTCTGGAAACTGATTTTCTGCGTCTTAGGATCGATTGGCAGATTGGTTTGGGCAAACATTACCGTTGAAAAGAAAACGGCAATCAAAAGAAAAACTACTTTTTTCATTTCAATTCAATTTGATGACAAAATTAGGAATAATTACGTTTGTTTGATAAATACGAGGGTAGAAATTACAAATATCAGACCAAACTCACATTCTCACGACAAAAGATGTGGTGTCGCTAACGAAATCGGGGGCGAAAACCGGATTGCCGTAATGATATAAGGTGGAATTTTCAACCACTTTTCCCATCAAACTGGTGCCGTTTTTCACCTTGATGGTCGCCTCGGAATTGCTTTCGATTTCAACCTTGGCCGAAGCCTTGATTTCAGTCAACGCAATATTTATCAGACTATTATCAGAAACTTGAATTTCAGCATTTTCCACGGAACAATCGGACTGATTTACGAAAGTGGAATGATTGTTGGCAGTCACCGAAAACTGTGATTCTGCGTTTGGGAAACTCAAATTGCCAACAAAATGCGAATCTTCATCCATCGTGATTTCAAAAGGACCTTCGCCCGAATAATCTTTCATCGAGGAAGCACCTTTGAGCGAAACGTTGCCGCCCGAAAGAAACGCGCCGCCGACGCAAGAAGATTCCTTGTCGAGCAAAGCAGTGAAACTCTTTCCGAAGCTTCCATTCACACTCACCTTGCAAGCTCCAGTCAAGTCAAGCGACTCAAAATCAACGATATGAACTATTGCCTTGTTCACCGAACCAGAGGCCAGATTGCCCGAAACGGCGAAACCGATTTCCAAAACATCATCGGCAACCGCACATTTCAGATTCGGTTCCAAATAGGCCGAATACTCCAGTTCGACGAAGCATTTTTCGTCCTGAACAACCTCTATCGTCCATGCCCTGCCTGCCTTGATGGAATTGAAGGCACTGCCTTCCAAAACCGTTTGCTGATGCACGGTCATGTCCAGTTCCTTCTTGCACGATGCCAATGCAAGAAAACACAAGGCAAAAACCAACACTGATTTGATTGGAACACGGATTGCACGGATGCACACTGATTTGCTTTGGAAGTCAAACTGCCATCCGTTAAATCCGTTGAATCCGTGTTCGTTTATTTTTTGCTTCATAACTTTGAATTTTAATCACTTACAAAATCTCATTACACATGATGATAAGGTTCGCCTTTCAAGATGGTGAAGGCGCGGTACAACTGCTCGACGAAAATCAGCCGCACCATCTGATGCGAAAACGTCATCGGCGAAAGCGACATCTTGGCATTGGCCTTGGCATAGACATCCTGCGAAAATCCGTAAGGGCCTCCGATTACAAACACGATGCGCTTGCTGCCTGAAGCCATGAGTTTTTCGAGATTTTCAGAGAAATCCACCGATGTAAACTGCTTGCCGTTTTCATCCAAAAGAATAATGTAATCGCCCGCCTGAAACTGCGACAGCAACAAAAAGCTCTCCGATTTTTTCTGCTGTTCCTCGCTCAAAGTCTTGCGGTTGCGGATGTCGGGAATTTCCTTCATCTCGAAAGAAACGTAATGTCCGAGCCTGCCGACATACTTCTTAATGCCGGTTATCAGGTAATCATCGTCCGTTTTCCCTATGACAAGCAGTAGGATCTTCATTTTATTTGCGGATTATGTCCAAGGCTACTGGCTATTTGCTACTGGCTTTTGGCTCGATTGTTCTTTAAACTACAATAGTGACTCTCTTTTCATCAAATGTTTGCCAGAAGCCAAAGGCTAAATGCCAAAAGTAACTGTTCAAAATTAGACTTCAATTTGGATTTCGAGGTTGCGAGGCTTCGGGACTTCGAGGATTCGAGATCGCGGGATTTCGAGATCGCGGGATTTCGAGATGGCCAGTATTCCCGTGACCTCGTCGTCTCGCTGTCTCGTGACCTCGATGCCTCGTTTTCAATATGTAAATTAAATTTGCTCACCTACTTATATCAATTATTCCAATTTTTCAAAAAAACACCATTCAGACTAAGGGTAAAAGCCGTTTTATCAGTCTTATAAATGATTTTGTAACAATTTTCTCTCGTTGTAGCCGTCGCGGGTAACCTTGGCGGCTTTTTTTATTGCCTTATTCCAGCACCTCGTAGTGTCTTATTTCATACAAAAGCGGGTGACCGGCCTCGTAATAATCCACGCCATTCAGCACCTTGCCGAAAATGTAGTATTGCAGGAAAACCAAATCGCGGCCATCGTTAATCCAGCCATAGAAACGGTCGTGGTCAATCGGGTCAATCGGGAGGCCGTCTTCGGTGAAAAGTCCGTCAGGCGTATCGTTGCCCAAACCATTCTGCGTGCGTTTTTCAAAGGTGGTCATCTGAACCGATTTGCCATCTTTTGAATTCAAGGTGATTTTATGGAGATAAGGCGAATGCGTGATGGAATCAAAACGTTCCTGCGAAATCAGATTGTTCAGCAACGATTCAAAACGCATATCGCTGAATGATGATAACAGATTGATTACCTTCAAAGTATCGAAAGGCAAATCGGCATTATCCGACAAGCGGGTAAGTTTATACTGGTGACGGCCTGTGTTTTCAACACGGAAATCAGATTCATGCTCACGGCCAAATTCGATGGTCAGCGACTGAATGTCGGCCAGTTGTTCATGGAAAATGACGTGGTCGCGCCATACATCAGGATCAGCAGTGAAACGCGTGGTCAGGAAGCCACGAAAACCTGGAATATAGACGATATAAGCCTTGTCGGCACCTTCCTTCAGCATGAAAGTTCCCGAACTGTCCTGCGTGGCATCGCCAACGTAAAATACTCTCGTGCGCTTTTCCTTATAGAACAGCTTGATCTTGTTGAAAAGGTTGATGCTCGGCACGTTTTGGTAAATCTCGACTTTCGTACTGCGGGCCGCCAATTGCGAAACGATGTTGTCGTGACTGGCAAGCGAAACCGGTTTGCTCACACGCACTTTGTACATGGTGGTCAGAATCTGCTGCACCTCTTTTGGATGTGCCTTGTATTCCTTGTTCAAAGTCCATGTGCCATCGGCCTGACGCTCAAGCAAGGTTTCGTAATCCATGCGGTCGGCCAAAAAAATCTTTGTCACCGAAGCCGTATCCCAAACCATGAAATCGGACGAATCGCCGTGAATGGTCGAAAGATAACGGTTATTCCAAATCAAAAGACCTGCAATGACGATAAGCACTGCTGCCAAAATAATGCTGCGAAGGTTTTTTTTCTTCATCTCTCTAACATTTATGATGCGGTCAACTAACGTTGCAGAAGCCGCAAAAATTATTTTTTACTGTATTTCTTTTTTCTAATGAATGCCATGACAAAACCGAGAACGACAATCAGTCCGACAGGAATCAAAGTATTGATCAGCTGCCATTTGGCACGCGATTGATTGATTTTTGTCTGGTCGAGCAAACGGATTTTCAGTTCGCGCGAGCGGATGTCGATAATGCCTTCACCATCAACCAAATAACTGATGGCGTTTTGAATGAATTCCTTGTTTCCGTAGGTATTGCCTGTGTATTGGTCGAAGCCCAAAGCCAAAGGCATCTGACGTTTCACATCAATCTGGTTGCGAATGATGTCGCCGTCGGCCACCACAATCATAGCCGTCGGTTCGCTCTGGTCAAGGAATTGCATTTCCTCGCTATCGATGATTTCCTGAGGCAAACGGTTGGCATACAGCGATTCAAACGAGCCTTTCAGCAGATAAGCCACGTTTTTGCCTTTCGACGGGAACATCCGCTGGTCAGGGGTCTGTTTCAGCATGGCCAAAGTGATGAAGACCGGCGAGCCCGAAACCTTGGTGTAATCCGATGTCTTCAGCAGCGGAATCTGGTTGATGCCGTTGGCCGAAGTGGTCGCATCGAGCGAACTGACGAAATCAGCCTTGATAGCGTTCATGTTACGCACCATCGGGTGGTCGGAAGCCGCCTGCAAAAGCGGGAAATAGAACCAGCGGAAATATTCAAGCTGCGCCTGGCCAGCCACTTGACCCGTGCGCACAGGCAAGGCGGCGCAAGTCAAATCCAAAAGCAAATCGTGATTCATGCGCACGCCGTACTTGAAAAGCATGTCATCGAGGTTCAAGTCCATGTCGACGGCAATGGTCGATTCCTGCATCTGGAGGCTGTCCATGGTAGCCATGACCGGCTCGACGAGCCACAACACCTTGCCGCCGTGCATGATGTATTGGTCGATGAGGAACTTGTCCTTTTCGTCGAAAGGTTCCGTAGGCTTGGCAATGACGATGGCATCGTAACTTGGGAAAGCCTTCACCTTGCCATTGGCATCGGCTTCGGTGCGGTGCATCAAAGCATCAATCTTGCCCTCGATGGCCACACGGCTGACATTGTAATGTTGCGACAGGGTTTGCATAATGTCGTAAACGTCCTTTTCTTCCAATTCGCCGTGACCTTCGAGAAACGCCACCGTTGGCTTTTCCAGCTGCGTGATGCTCTTGACGGCTTCAATCAGGCGGAATTCAAGGTTTTGCATGGAAGCATTCAACGCCTCTTCCGACGACTGTCCCATCTGGCTTTCAAGCAAATCAACGGCCAATTCCTTGTCGTTGCCGTAACTGACCACGACGCCAGGCCAAATCACCATCTGCTTTGAAGAGCCATCGCTGTTTTGCACCGAAAGTTCCGTCGGATTCAATCCTGCCTGATAAAGCGACCTGTAAACTTCGTTGCGTTCGGCTGCATCGGCAAAATCGGAAGGATTAATAAACTCATAATCAATGTATTTCGAATAAGCCCTGAACTCATCCAACATTTCTTTCGTTTCGCGGCGCAACTTCTTGAAACCTGCCGGAAAATCGCCTTCAAGATAGACCTTAAAATAGACATAATCGTTCAGTTCGCCCAAAATATCCTTTGTGGTGTTCGAAAGCGTGTAACGTTTTTCGCTCGTCAGGTCAAAACGGGTAAAGACGAAAGAACCAATTACATTTATCACAATGACAATCACCAAAGTAACGATGAACGAAACGATTTGGCTTTTCTTTAAACTCTTGCGTTTGTTTTCCATGATCAATCCTCCTTACCATTTGCGGCTCGCAAGAACCAGTTTAGTAGAACTTAAAAACAACACAATCACGCTGAGGAAATACAGCACGTCGCGCGTATCGACCACGCCACGGCTGAGTGAACTATAATGCGTAGCCATTCCCAACTGCTTGATAAACAAATCGATGCTTCCAAACAGCGACATGGAGTAAATCAATTCAAATCCGATGTAAAGGAATCCGCAGAGGAACACGGAAAGAATGAAAGCAAGGATTTGGTTGTTGGTGACCGAACTACAGAAAATGCCTATGCTAACGAAACTTGCGCTCAGCAAAAACAAGCCGATGTAAGAGCCCCAAATGCCGCCGCTGTCGAGATTGCCGACGGGCATACCGAGACGGTAGACCGAGAAATAATAGATAAGCGTCGGAATCAAGGCCAACAGCACCAATGCCACGCCCGCAAGGAACTTTGCCAGAATGATTTGCCAGTCCGACAGAGGTTTGGTGAGCAGCATTTCAATCGTTCCCGTGCGGTTTTCTTCGGCAAAACTGCGCATCGTGACGGCAGGCACCAAAAACAGGAAAACCCAAGGCGCAATGATGAAAAGGCTGTCAAGATTGGCGTAATTGGAATTCAAAATGTTGAAATCGCTCTGGAAAACCCAGAGAAAGAGACCCGTAATCAGCAGAAAGACAACAATTACCATGATGCCTATCAGCGAACTGAGGAAGTTGCTAATTTCTTTCTTAAATAATGCGTACATACCTTATTTAGGTTTAAAACGGCAAAAATAGGAAAAATCTTTCTATCTTCGCAGAATCAATCGCGCATCAATCATCATTAGAATCATCAAGCTCATTTTCACACTTTTATGATTGTGCTTGGTTTTCGTTTCTTGCCATAACAAAAAACAATATAATTACTTGACAGCCGAATAGTTATACGAATTTTTCAAGAATCCCGAATCGCAACGCCACCATTTTGTGCGCTGATGGTGAAATGGCGACAAAACTGAAGCCAATGAATTGATTCGCGAAATGGAATTGACAAAACGGCTTGGTCCTGAGAGGATTGACATGCTGAAAACATGATTAACCACTTACCGGAATAAAACCGTATTTTTGCCGCGCAAAAGTTTTCATCATGTCAATTTCGTTTTCAACCTTAATAGGATTGCTTTTCACCATCGCGTTGATTATCGCCGTCGGCACCATTTCGGGTAAAAAAGTGAAAAACGCCAGCGACTTTTCGACGGGAAGCGGCAAAGCCGGCACTTGGATTGTGTGCGGCGCCATCATGGGAACTTTGGTCAGCGGGCAAGCCACCATTGGAACAGCGCAACTGGCTTTCAGTTACGGCATTTCAGCATGGTGGTTTACTTTGGGTTCGGCCATCGGATGTCTCATTCTTTCAATTGCTTATGTCATTCCGTTGCGGCATAGCGGCAGCGTGACTCTGTTGGAAGTAGTTTCAAAAGAATACGGCAAAAAAGCCGAAGCCGTCGGTTCGCTGCTGTGTTTTTTGGGCATTTTCATCAGTATCATTGCGCAGATTCTATCGGCCTCCGCCCTGCTGCAAACGCTTTTCCCAATCAGTTTTTTGGTCGCGGCCTTGATTGCCATTGCTTTAATGATTTTCTATGTCGTTTTTGGCGGCGTTTGGGGTGCCGGCATGGGCGGCATCGTCAAGTTGGCCTTGCTTTATGTCAGTGCCTTGATTGGCGGCATTGCCGTTTTCGGACTGGCCAAAGGCTATTCCGGACTGATGGAAACCTTGCAAGGCATTTTCTGCAATACAACTTTGGGCGAAATAAATGAAATCAGCACACAAGAAGCTGTAAATCACCGCTATCTGAATTTGTTGGCACGCGGCCCGATGAAAGATTTAGGTTCGTGCCTTTCGTTGATATTGGGCGTTTTAGCCACACAAACCTACGCGCAAGGCATCTGGTCGGGAAAATCGGACAGCGCAGCACGCAAAGGCTCGCTGCTGTGCGCTTTCCTGACGCCGCCCATCGGAATTGCCTGTATTTTAATCGGTTTGTATATGCGCGGACATTACGTCACTTCCGATGAATTGGCCGTTTTAGGCACCATTCCTGATGGCATGGCCGTGATGACTTCATCGTCGCAGGCATTTCCGCTGTTCGTCCTCAACCATCTGCCGAAACTGTTTGGCGGCGTTGTTTTGGGCACTCTGCTTATCACGATTGTGGGCGGCGGTTCGGGGTTGTCGTTGGGAGCCGTAACCATTTTGGTGCGCGATGTTTTTTATAAAGTCAAGCCGAAAATCAAGGATTCGAAACGCAACTTGCTGATTTCAAGGCTTACCATCATTGTCATTCTGCTTTTGGGCGTTGCAGCAGCAGCATCGTTCTCGGGCAGTTTCATTAACGATTTAGGATTCCTGTCGATGGGCTTACGCGCTACGGCGGTGTTTTTGCCACTCACCCTTGCCTTGTTTTTGCCGCAACACATTCGCCCAAAATGGATTCTCGCTTCGATGATAGCCGGAACCGCCATGTTGCTGGCGGCCAAGTTTGCAAGTTTGCCTGGCGACCCGATGTGGTGGGGATTGGGAGTAAGTTTAATTTGTTGTGTTTTAGGCAGAAAAAAGCAATAAAAAAAACGGCATCAGAAAACTCTGTGCCGTTTTTCAAGTCGGAGCGGCCGGACTCGAACTGGCGACCGCTTGCACCCCATGCAAGAATGCTAGCCAACTGCACCACGCCCCGATTTGCGCTGCAAAGATAGGAATATTTTTTCAATTGCAACAACTCTTTGATAATTCTCTTTCATCAAGGAGTCAAATTCCTTATTCTTCTTCCAAAATGGCATCAATCAGGTTGTAGGCACCATCGTAGATGTCTTTCAGGGTAGCATCAAGCATGTAGGCTGGCGTGGTGAAAACGCGGTTTTCGTTGTCGGCCACCACATCGCCGTGCTCGGTCTGGACATGATTGCCACTCATCTTGAAGACATTGGCTGCATCTGCCGTTCCGTCACTGCCCAAAGTGACGCAAACGCCCGGAATCAGTTTGGCAAACAGCACTGGCGCGATGCACATGCCACCAATAGGCTTTTTGGCTGCGTGCATCTCCAAAATGACGCGGGCCACATCGGGCTGAACTTCCATGTCGGCACCTTTATAGGCGTAATTGCAGAGGTTTTTAGCTACGCCATAGCCGCCACCGAAAAGCAAGGCATCGTAATCGTCGGCCTTGAATTCTTCGATAGGCAGAATCTTGCCACGGGCAATGCGGGCAGCTTCCTTCAGAATGTTGCGTTCCTCATCGGCTTCCTGTTCATCCGTTAAATGATTGACGACTTCTGTCTGCGGACGGTTCGGCGCAAAACACTGAACCTCACAGAAATGCTGGCTCACTGCCAACAAAAGGCAAACCGCTTCGTTGATTTCGGTTCCATCTTTCCGGCCACAACCGGCCATTACTAATGCAAATTTCTTC